>NZ_JBEPFC010000043.1:0-47002 GCF_040301705.1 Streptomyces sp. NPDC000151
TTACTCCCCTGTCCCCCCCCCTGGGGGCCCCCCCCCCCACCCCCGGGGGCCCGCCCCTCTGCCGTACGCGGGACCGGACGCGGGCCGGGCATGGCCGCGCGCCGGAGGGCCACTGCCAACGCGCCCCGGAAAGCCGTGCCGCCGTGCGCCACAGGGCCCGCCACCCGCCGCACGTCACGCGGCCCATCGCCCCATATGCCCGTAACGTGAAGATCGCTGGATCGTTCCTGCGCCGTCCGGGTAGAGTGAAGAACGCGTCAAGAAACGCGCGAACGAACTGGGTGCGCCGGGAAGTCTGGTCGGCAACTGCAACAGCCATGCACAGCTGCCGCCCCGGAGGTCACCGCGTGAGTTCGCCCACCCCCCGCCGTTCCGTCTTCCTCGGGCGGATGTCCCTGCCCGAGCGGAACTACCTCGCGGACCTCCTCCGTACGGAGACCGTGGGCGGTGTCCTGCTGCTGGCCGCCGCGGTGATCGCGCTCCTCTGGGCCAACACCCCGCTCGGCGACAGCTACGAGGCGGTACGCGGCTTCCACTTCGGCCCGGCCTCCCTCGGCCTGGACCTCTCGGCAGAACACTGGGCGGCCGACGGCCTGCTGGCGGTCTTCTTCTTCGTGGCCGGCATCGAGCTCAAGCGCGAGCTTGTCGCGGGCGAGCTGCGCGACCCCAAGGCCGCGGCGCTGCCCGTCATCGCCGCGCTGTGCGGCATGGTCATGCCCGCGGTCGTCTACACCGTCGTCAACGCCACGAGCGGCGGCTCACTGGACGGCTGGGCCGTCCCGACCGCGACGGACATCGCCTTCGCGCTGGCCGTCCTGGCCGTCATCGGCACGTCGCTGCCGTCCGCGCTGCGCGCCTTCCTGCTGACCCTGGCCGTCGTCGACGACCTCTTCGCCATCCTGATCATCGCGGTCTTCTTCACCTCCACGATCAACTTCTGGGCGCTCGGCGGCGCGGCGCTGGGCCTCGTGGTCTTCTACGTACTGCTGCGCAAGGGCGTCCGGGGCTGGTACGTCTACGTACCGCTCGCGCTGGTCATCTGGGGCCTGATGTACAACAGCGGCGTGCACGCGACCATCGCGGGCGTCGCGATGGGGCTCATGCTCCGCTGCCACCGGCGCGAGGGCGAGCCGCACTCCCCCGGCGAGCACATCGAGCACCTCGTGCGCCCCCTGTCGGCCGGTCTCGCCGTACCGCTGTTCGCCCTCTTCTCGGCCGGCGTCTCCGTCTCCGGCGGCGCGCTGCACGACGTCTTCACCAAGCCGGAGACGCTCGGCGTGGTGCTCGGCCTGGTCCTCGGCAAGGCGGTCGGGATCTTCGGCGGTACGTGGCTCACCACCCGCCTGACCAGGGCCTCGCTCAACCCGGAGCTCAAGTGGCCGGATGTCTTCGCGGTGTCGGCGCTGGCCGGCATCGGCTTCACGGTCTCGCTGCTCATCGGCGAGCTGGCGTTCTCCGCCGACCCGGTGCTCACCGACGAGATCAAGGCCGCCGTGCTGACCGGCTCGCTGATAGCGGCCGTACTGGCCACGGTGCTGCTGAAGATCCGCAACGCCAAGTACCGGCGGCTGTACGAGGAGGAGAACCGGGACGAGGACCTCGACGGCATCCCGGACATCTACGAAGAGGACAGCCCCGCGTACCACCTTCGGATGGCCGACCTCTACGAAGCGAAGGCGGCCGAACACCGACGACGGGCCGAGGTGGCCGCCGCCCCCGACTCCGGGCAGGATGGTCCGGCATGATCTGAGAGGTATTCATCCAGGAGACAGAGAACGGGAGCAGTCGATGAGCACAGCAGACGACGGCGCGGACCGCGGCGCGGACCGCAGCCTCGGACAGCTGGTGGCCCACGCCACCACCGAAGTTTCCGCACTGGTGCACGACGAGATCGCGCTGGCCAAGGCCGAGCTGCGGAACGACGTGAAGCGGGCCGGCGTCGGCGGGCTGGCCGGCGGGGCGGCGGCCATCGTGCTGCTCTTCTCCCTGCCAATGCTCAGCTTCGCGCTGGCCTACGGCATCCAGGCATGGAGCGGCTGGCACCTCTCGGTCTGCTTCCTGCTGTCCTTCGCGGCCAACGTCCTGGTCGCCGGGCTGCTCGGCCTGATCGCGCTGGTGTTCTTCAAGAAGGCCAAGGCGGGCAAGGGCCCGCAGAAGACCGTCGCCTCGGCCAAGCAGACGGCGGCCGTCCTGGGGAACGTCAAGCCGCACCCGCGCCAGGCCGTGGAGGAGCACCCGGCGGTCGAGAGTGTGACACGCTCGGCCGTATGACGGCTTCCGCATCCTCGCCGGCACTCTCGCCCGCCTCGGTCGTACGGCTCGACATCCCCGGCGGGCACGAAGTGACGCACCGGGACGTCGCGGCCAACGGCGCGCGCTTCCACATCGCCGAGATGGGCGACGGGCCGCTGGTACTGCTGCTGCACGGCTTCCCGCAGTTCTGGTGGACCTGGCGGTACCAGCTGCCCGCGCTCGCCGAGGCGGGCTTCCGGGCGGTGGCGATGGACCTGCGGGGCGTGGGCGGCAGCGACCGCACGCCCCGCGGCTACGACCCGGCCAACCTCGCGCTGGACATCACCGGAGTGGTGCGCTCCCTCGGCGAGCCGGACGCCGCGCTCGTCGGACACGACCTGGGCGGCTACCTGGCCTGGACGGCCGCGGTCATGCGGCCCAAGCTCGTGCGGCGGCTCGCGGTTGCCTCGATGCCGCACCCCCGCCGCTGGCGCTCGGCCATGCTCTCCGACGCCAAGCAGAGCCGCCGGTCCTCGCACATCTGGAGCTTCCAGCGGCCCTGGCTGCCCGAACGGGCGCTGGTGGCGGACGACGCGGCGCTGGTGGGACGGCTGATCCGGGACTGGTCCGGGCCCCGGCTGCCCGAGGACGACGCGGTCGAGGCGTACCGGAAGGCCATGACGATCCCCTCCACGGCGCACTGCTCGATCGAGCCGTACCGCTGGATGGTGCGGTCGATGGCGCGGCCGGACGGGATCCAGTTCAACCGCCGGATGAAGTGGCCGGTGCGGGTGCCGACGCTGCACCTGCACGGTTCGCTCGACCCGGTGATGCGTACCCGCAGCGCGGCCGGCTCCGGGGAGTACGTCGAAGCGCCGTACCGCTGGCGCCTCTTCGACGGCCTGGGGCACTTCCCGCACGAGGAGGATCCGGTCGCCTTCACCACCGAGCTCATCAACTGGCTCAAGGATTCCGAGCCGGACCGGTGACCTCGCGGCTCGCCCGTTCATCGGTGCGCCGGAAGCCGCCGCAACGCTCCGCCGAACGGTGGGGAACGTGCGTTTGTCGAACAGCCACTTGCCTCGCGCATAGGCCAATTGACCGACACCGGTGCGGTTACGGACCGCGGGGCACGGGCAGAGTCGAGGGTATGGGCTGGACGCACGACTACCGTGACGTGGCACGCAACCGCCGCAGCAACGCCGCTGCGCTGGGCACCAAGGAGAGGAGCGCCCCGGACCTCCGGGCGGGTGGACCTCATGCGCTCGCCGACCCACTCGGCATTCCGCGGATCCTGCGCCGCCGTGCGCGCTGGATGACCGCGCGGCTCCGGCACCCGCGGAGCTGACCGCCACTTCCCGGGCCGCGCCGCCGGGAGCCCGCAGAACGGGCTCACAGGACGGCGGACGCACCGCGCAGGGCCTGGGCCCCCGGAAACCCCGGGGAGCCTTCGCAGCCGCCCCGGGGCTCTTTCTCACATCGCGCAGCCCTGGCTGTCGACCGTCCGCCGGGCCGTACGGCCCCGCTCGATGTCGGTGCGGACCTCGTCGGCCGTCAGGGCGTAGCCGGTGCTGTCGTCGTCGAGGGACTTGGCGAAGACCACGCCGTAGACCTCGCCGGCCGGGGTGAGCAGCGGGCCGCCGGAGTTGCCCTGCCGGACCGTGGCGTAGAGGGAGTACACATCGCGCGCGACCGTGCCGTGGTGGTAGATGTCCGGGCCGTTGGCCTGGATGCGGCCGCGGACGCGGGCCGAGCGGACGTCGTAGCCGCCGTTCTCCGGGAAGCCGGCGACGATGGCGCCGTTGCCGCTGCGCGCGTCCTGGTCGGTGAAGCGGAGCGGACGCGCCTGCAGGTCGGGGACGTCCAGTACGGCGATGTCCCGCCGCCAGTCGTAGAGCACGACCTTCGCGCTGTGGATCCGGCCCCGGCCACCGATCTGTACGGTCGGGTCGGTCACGCCGCCGACGACGTGCGCGTTGGTCATCACGCGGTGCGGCGCGAAGACGAAGCCGCTGCCCTCCAGGACCTTGGCGCAGCTGGTGGCCGTGCCGACGACCTTCACGATGGACTGCTTCGCACGGGCCGCGACCGGGCTGCCGGCCAGCGCCGGGTCGGGCGGCCGCACCTCCTGGATCGGCTCGTTCGAGAACGGCGTGAAGACCTGCGGGAAGCCGTTCTGCGCGAGGACCGAGGAGAAGTCGGCGAACCAGGTGTCGGCCTGCGCCGGGATCACCCGGGACACGCCGAGCAGCACCTTGGAGTTACGGACCTCCTTGCCCAGCGTCGGCAGGGACGTGCCCGCCAGGGCCGAGCCGATGAGCCAGGCCACCAGCAGCATCGCCACGACGTTCACCAGCGCGCCGCCCGTCGCGTCCAGGGCGCGCGCCGGTGACCAGGTGATGTACCGCCGGAGCTTGTTGCCCAAGTGGGTGGTGAGCGCCTGGCCCACGGAGGCGCACACGATCACGATGGCGACCGCCGCGATGGCGGCGAAGGAGCCCGGTGTGGCGTCCTCGGTCACTTCGTTCCAGATCACGGGCAACAGGTAGACCGCGATCAGACCGCCGCCGAGGAAGCCGATCACGGACAGGATGCCGACGACGAAACCTTGGCGATAACCGACGACCGCGAACCACACGGCGGCGACCAACAGCAGGATGTCCAGGACGTTCACGCCCGACACCGTCTCACGAGCGCCAGTCGAGCGGGACCTGCTTGTCCCGGTCCCAGGGCACTTCCCACCCCGCGTAATGCAGGATGCGGTCGATGAGACCGGCGGTGAAACCCCAGACCAGAGCGCCTTCGACGGTGAAGGCCGGGCCGACGTGGCCACTCGGATGGCGGGTCGTCACGCGGTGCGCGGGGTCCGTGAGATCGGCCACGGGGACCGTGAACACCCGGGCCGTCTCGGCCTGGTCGACCGCGCCGACCGGGCTGGGCACGCGCCACCAGCCGAGCACCGGCGTCACCACGAAGCCGCTGACCGGGATGTAGAGCCGGGGCAGCACCCCGAAGAGCTGCACACCGGACGGGTCCAGGCCGGTCTCCTCCCACGCCTCGCGCAGCGCGGCCCGCAGCGGACCGTCACCCTCCGGATCGCCGTCCTCCGGGTCCAGCGAGCCGCCCGGGAAGGACGGCTGGCCCGCGTGCGAGCGCAGCGTCCCGGAACGCTCCATGAGGAGCAGCTCCGGGCCGCCGGCGCCCTCGCCGAAGAGGATCAGCACCGCGGACTGCCGGCCGCCGGTCGCGGGCGGCAGGAAGCGGCTCAGCTGCTGCGGCCGGACCGTCGCCGCCGCGTCGGCCACCGGGCGCAGCCACTCCGGCAGGCCCTCGGTGGTGACACGGATGTCCAGGGCGGCCGCCCCCGTGCCGGCCGCCTGCGCTCCGTACGCCCCCTGACCGTCCGTCTGCCGTCCGTACGCGTCCTGTCCGCACATCCCCTGCGCCGTCTCCTGTGCTCTCGTCATACGCGCCCCCTCAGGCCCTCGTTGCGATGGTCACCCACGGACCCGCCCCGGAGCCGTCCTGGCGTCATCCGTGCGTCATGCGGCCCCCAGCGGGGGCGCGGGCTCGCCGGGAAAGCCGGCCGGGGGCCGCAGCCGCTGCCCCGGCTTGCCGCCCATCTCGTACTTGAGCAGCTTCTTCGCCTTCTCCGGGTCCATCTCGCCCTCGCCGTACGACGGGCACAGCGGCGCGATGGGGCAGGCGCCGCAGGCGGGCTTGCGGGAGTGGCAGACGCGGCGGCCGTGGAAGATCAGGCGGTGCGAGAGCATCGTCCACTCGCTCTTGGGGAAGATCTCGGCGATCTCCGCCTCGACCTTCTCCGGGTCCTCCTGGGTGGTCCAGCCGAAGCGGCGGACCAGCCGCCCGAAGTGCGTGTCGACCGTGAGCCCGGGGACGCCGAAGGCGTTGCCGAGCACGACGTTGGCGGTCTTGCGGCCGACGCCGGGCAGGGTCACCAGGTCCTCCAGCCGGCCCGGCACCTCGCCGCCGAACCGGTCGCGCAGCGCGACCGACAGGCCGAGCAGGGACCGCGCCTTCGCCCGGAAGAAGCCGGTCGGACGGATCAGCTCCTCCAGCGCCTCGGGGTCGGCGGCGGCCATGTCCTCGGGCGTCGGATACGCGGCGAAGAGGGCCGGGGTGGTCTGGTTGACCCGCAGGTCGGTGGTCTGGGCCGACAGGACCGTGGCGACCAGCAGCTCGAAGGAGTTACGGAAGTCCAGCTCGGGGTGGGCGTACGGATACACCTCGGCGAGCTCGCGGTTCATCCGGCGGGCGCGGCGGACCATGGCGACCCGCGACTCGGGCTTCCGGGCGGCGGGGGCGGCCTTCTTGGCGGGGGCCTTCTTCGCCGGCGTCTTCTTGGCGGCCGTCTTCTTGGCGGCCGTGGCGGTCTTCTTCGCTGCGGTCTTCGAGGACGCAGCCGTCTTCCTCGCGGCCGTGGCGGTCTTCTTCGCGGCTGCGGTCCGCTCGCTCGTGGTGGCCGGATTCCTGCGGGTCGGTCCGTCACCCGTGGCCGGGTCCGCCGAGGTCGGCGCGGCGGTCTCCGCCGGCTCCGTCACCCGGGCCTTTTTCCCCGTCGGCGCCCTTTTGGCGGTAGCGGCCCCGGACGGCTCGGAGTCCCGTTTCGGAGGCTTCGCGGCATTCGCGCTCGCCTGTTCGCCCACAGCAGAATCATGGTCTGCGCTCACTCGTCCGGCCCCCTAGTCCTGTGCTCTCACCGGCGTATTGGACACTCGGCCAGACTAAGGCCACCCACTGACATCCGGCCCGATCACCAAGAATCGCGCCCCCAATCGGCCCCCTGCCTTATGGCGGCGGACACCTGTCCGGCATCCTTGTGATTGATCGCACTGTTTTGCATTCCGGCATGATGGGGACCTACGTCACCCGGAGCATGTCGACAAGGAGAGAACTCGTGGACGACGTTCTGCGGCGCGCACCGCTCTTCGCGGCGCTCGATGACGAGCAGGCTGCCGAGCTGCGTGCCTCGATGACCGAGGTCACGCTTGCCCGTGGTGACGCCCTGTTCCACGAAGGGGACCCGGGCGACCGCCTGTACGTGGTCACCGACGGCAAGGTGAAGCTGCACCGCACTTCCCCCGACGGCCGCGAGAACATGCTCGCCGTCCTCGGCCCCGGTGAGCTCATCGGTGAGCTGTCCCTCTTCGACCCGGGCCCGCGCACGGCCACGGGCACGGCGCTCACCGAGGTGAAGCTGCTCGGCCTGGGCCACGGCGACCTCCAGCCCTGGCTGAACGCGCGCCCCGAGGTGGCCACGGCCCTGCTGCGCGCCGTCGCCCGACGGCTGCGCAAGACCAACGACCAGATGTCCGACCTGGTCTTCTCCGACGTTCCGGGCCGTGTGGCGCGGGCCCTCCTGGACCTGTCGCGCCGCTTCGGCGTGCAGTCCGAGGAAGGCATCCACGTCGTGCACGACCTGACCCAGGAGGAGCTGGCCCAGCTGGTCGGCGCCTCCCGCGAGACGGTCAACAAGGCGCTCGCGGACTTCGCCGGCCGCGGCTGGCTGCGCCTGGAGGCCCGCGCGGTGATCCTCCTGGACGTCGAACGCCTCGCCAAGCGGTCGCGCTGACCGCTGCGCGTCAGCGCACGTACGCGAAGGGCCCCGCCTCCGTGCGGGGCCCTTTCGCATGGGGGCATCGCCCCGGAGTGCATATCGCCCGTCCTCGGACGCGCGCGTCGCTGCCCCCGGACACCGCGTCCCCGCCCTGAGGACGCGCGCGCCGCCGCCCTCAGACCAGCCCGTGCTCCCCCAGGTAGTCCAGCTGCGCCCGTACGGACAGCTCGGCCGCGGGCCACAGGGAGCGGTCGACGTCCGCGTACACGTGGGCGACGACGTCCGCGGCCGTACGGTGGCCCGCCTCGACCGCCGTCTCCACCTGGGCGAGCCGCTTGGCCCGGTGCGCGAGGTAGAACTCCACGGCCCCCTGCGCGTCGTTCAGCACCGGCCCGTGGCCCGGCAGGACCGTGGTCACGCCGTCGTCGACCGTGAGGGAGCGCAGCAGCCGCAGCGAGTCCAGATAGTCGCCGAGGCGGCCGTCCGGGTGCGCCACCACCGTCGTACCGCGCCCCAGGATCGTGTCCCCGGTCAGCACGGCGGCGTCGGCCGGCAGGTGGAACGAGAGGGAGTCGGCGGTGTGCCCGGGCGTGGGGACGACGCGCAGCTCCAGGCCGCCGGTCGTGATCACGTCCCCGGCGCCCAGGCCCTCGTCCCCGAGGCGCAGCGCGGGGTCCAGGGCCCGTACCGGCGTACGGGTCAGCTCGGCGAAGCGGGCGGCGCCCTCGGCGTGGTCGGGGTGCCCGTGGGTGAGCAGGGTGAGCGCGACGCGCTTGCCGGCCCGTTCGGCGGTCTCGACGACCGCCTTCAGGTGGCGTTCGTCCAGCGGTCCCGGGTCGATGACCACCGCGCGGTCGGAGTCCGGCTCGGCGACGATCCAGGTGTTGGTGCCGTCCAGGGTCATCGCGGACGGGTTCGGCGCCAGTACGCAGTACGCGCGGGCGGTCGCGGCGCCCGAGAGCACGCCGCCGCGAGGCTGTCCGGGAAGTGCGGCTGCGTCGGTCATGCGGCGGGCCCTTCGGGGGAGCCGGGTGCGGCGCCACCGTTGCCGGCCGCCGCCCCCGGGGGGATGTGTTTGGTGAACTCTTCGTGGCCCGGCCAGCTCAGCACGATCCGCCCCTCCACGAACTCCGCGCGCGCCAGTACGGGCGCGAGGTCCTGCCGGCCCGAGGCGGCGAGCGCGTCGGCGGCGCTGCCGTACGGCTCCAGGGTGCGCAGCGTGGCGATCGTCGGCGGCATCATCAGCAGCTCGCCGCGGTCGTAGCCGGCCGCCGCCTCGGCGGGCCGGGTCCACACCGTACGGTCGGCCTCCGTGGACGCGTTACGGGTGCGCTGGCCTTCGGGGAGCGCGGCGACGAAGAACCAGGTGTCGTAGCGCCGCGGTTCGAACTCGGGGGTGATCCAGCGCGCCCAGGCCCCCAGCAGGTCGCTGCGCAGCACCAGGCCGCGGCGGTCCAGGAAGTCGGCGAAGGACAGCTCACGGTCGACGAGCGCGGCCCGGTCGGCCTCCCAGTCGTCCCCCGTGGTGTCGGCGACGACGGTGCCGGCGGACGGCCCGGCGAGCAGCACCCCGGCCTCTTCGAAGGTCTCGCGGACGGCCGCGCAGACCACCGCCTGCGCGACGGACTCCTCGACGCCCAGCCGGGCCGCCCACTCGGCGCGCGAGGGCCCGGCCCAGGCGACGGGCCGCTCGTCACGGGGGTCGACGGCGCCGCCCGGATACGCGTACGCGCCGCCCGCGAAGGCCATGGAGGCGCGCCGGCGCAGCATGTGTACGGCCGGTCCGTGGCCGGAATCGCGCAGCAGCATGACGGTGGCCGCACGGCGGGGCGCGACCGGCGTCAGCTCACCACTGGCGAGCGCTCTGATCCGGTCCGGCCATTCGGGCGGATACCACTGGCCATTGGTCGTCGTCGACATGGCCGGATGCTATGCGTTCACGCGCGGATGTTCGAGGGGGCCCGGTGCAGGCGGGGGCTTCGCGCGGAGGTTTGGGGAGCGGGCGGCGCGCATACATGGGCGCGGGCGTGGGGCCCCACTCAACCCATACCCGGAGGGGTAGGGGGGTGAACCGGGTGGGGCACGGTCGCACTGCCCTGACGACGCCGCCCCGCCTCGCGCTCTACGTACAGGCGCGACGGCGGGGCGGCGGGGCGGACGAATCGTCTCGGTCGGGGAACCGCTCAGTCCGCGATCTCGACCTGGATCTCGACCTCGACCGGCGCGTCGACCGGCAGTACGGCCACGCCCACCGCGGAGCGGGCGTGCACGCCCTTGTCGCCGAGGATCTCGCCGAGCAGCTCGCTCGCGCCGTTGATGACGCCGGGCTGGCCCGTGAAGTCCGGCGCGGACGCCACGAAGCCGACGACCTTCACGACCCGGACGATCTTGTCCAGGTCGCCGGTCACGGACTTCACGGCGGCCAGCGCGTTCAGCGCGCAGACGCCGGCCAGCTCCTTGGCCTGCTCGGCGCCGACCTCGGCGCCGACCTTGCCGGTGGCCGGCAGCGCGCCGTCCACCATCGGCAGCTGTCCGGAGGTGAAGACGTAGTTACCGGAGCGCACGGCCGGCTGGTAGGCGGCCAGCGGCGGCACGACGTCGGGGAGCTTCAGGCCGAGCGACTCGATCTTGTCCTCGACCCGGCTCATGCCTGCTTCTCCCGCTTCAGGTAGGCAACCAGCTGCTCGGGGTTGTTCGGGCCGGGCACGACCTGGACCAGCTCCCAGCCGTCCTCGCCCCAGGTGTCCAGAATCTGCTTCGTCGCGTGCACCAGCAGCGGCACGGTCGAGTATTCCCACTTCGTCATGGGGCGAGCGTAATGCCTGTACACGGCGCCCGAGGACGCGCGTCCGCAGCGCCCCTGTACGCGTCTGCCGCCGCCCCCGAAGGCGCGCGCCGGACCGTGGCATACGCGACAGGCCCGGCGTCTCGTGCGTAGCAGCCGGGCGGACTGGTTAGGCTCCATGGCGTGAGCAGGCTCCATGTCGTCAGCGGCAAGGGCGGTACCGGCAAGACCACGGTCGCCGCTGCCCTCGCGCTCGCCCTGGCCACCGAGGGGCGACGCACCCTCCTGGTCGAGGTCGAGGGCCGGCAGGGCATTGCCCAAGTGTTCGAGACCGAGGCGCTGCCTTACGAGGAGCGCAAGATCGCCGTATCCCCTGGGGGCGGCGAGGTGCACGCGCTGGCCATCGATGCCGAGCGCGCGCTCCTCGACTACCTCCAGATGTTCTACAAGCTCGGCGGAGCCGGACGCGCCCTGAAGAAGCTCGGCGCGATCGACTTCGCCACGACCATCGCACCCGGGCTGCGGGACGTCCTGCTGACCGGCAAGGCGTGCGAGGCCGTCCGCCGCAAGGAGAAGAACGGGCGCTTCGTGTACGACGCGGTCGTCATGGACGCGCCGCCCACGGGCCGCATCACGCGCTTCCTGAACGTCAACGACGAGGTGGCCGGGCTCGCGAAGATCGGCCCGATCCACAATCAGGCGCAGGCCGTCATGCGCGTACTGAAGTCACCCGAGACGGCCGTCCATCTGGTGACGCTGCTGGAGGAGATGCCGGTCCAGGAGACCGTGGACGGCGTCGCCGAACTGCGCGCCGCCGGGCTGCCGGTGGGTGGCGTGGTCATCAACATGGTCCGGCCCACGGTGCTGGCCCCCGACGAGGTGGACCTGGCCGCGAACGGGGCCCGTACGGGCATCGCGGCGGCGCTCTCCGGCGCCGGACTGGGCGGCGCACGCCGTGGCGGCCGCGCGGAGCGGCTCATCGATCCGCTGCTGGAGCAGGCCCGCGAGCACGCCGAGCGGGTCGCGCTGGAGAGTGCGGAACACACCGAGATCACCGGGCTCGGGCTGCCGACGTACGAACTGGAGCTGCTGGCCGAGGGCGTGGACCTGGCCGGGCTCTACCGGCTGGCCCGGGAACTGCGGAAACAGGGACCGATATGACATCGGAGTACACGACCTTGGACGCTTCGGCTCCGCATCTGGACGTGGACGCGCTGCTCGACGACCCGCAGACCCGCATCGTCGTCTGCTGCGGCTCGGGCGGCGTCGGGAAGACCACCACGGCGGCCGCACTGGGCGTCCGCGCGGCGGAACGCGGCCGACGGGCCGTCGTCCTCACCATCGACCCGGCCCGCCGGCTCGCGCAGTCGATGGGCATCTCCGAGCTGGACAACGTCCCGCGTCAGGTCAAGGGCGTGAGCGGCCCCGGAGGCCGGGGCGAGCTGTACGCGATGATGCTGGACATGAAACGTACGTTCGACGAGATCGTCGAGGCGCACGCGGACAAGGAGCGGGCCAGGGCGATCCTGGACAACCCCTTCTATCAGTCCCTGTCGGCCGGGTTCGCCGGCACGCAGGAGTACATGGCCATGGAGAAGCTGGGCCAGCTGCGCTCCCGCGACGAGTGGGACCTGATCATCGTCGACACCCCGCCGAGCCGGTCGGCGCTGGACTTCCTGGACGCGCCCAAGCGGCTGGGGTCCTTCCTGGACGGCAAGTTCATCCGGGTCCTGATGGCGCCCGCGAAGGTCGGCGGCCGGGCCGGGATGAAGTTCCTGAATGTCGGCATGTCGATGATGACCGGGACGCTCAGCAAGCTCATGGGCGGCCAACTGCTCAAGGACGTCCAGACGTTCGTGGCCGCCATGGACACCATGTTCGGCGGCTTCCGTACCCGCGCGGACGCCACGTACCGGCTGCTGCAGGCCCCCGGGACCGCCTTCCTGGTCGTGGCCGCACCGGAGCGGGACGCGCTGCGCGAAGCGGCGTACTTCGTGGAGCGGCTGGCCGCCGAGCAGATGCCGCTGGCCGGCCTCGTACTGAACCGCGTACACGGCAGCGGCGCCGACCAGTTGAGCGCTGAACGGGCACTGGCGGCGGTCGAAGCGCTGACCGACATGACCGGAGCGGGGAACTCCGCACCGGCGGACGGAGACGGCGCCGAAAATCTTGGCGACGGCGGAATTGTGGATCTCGAGGGCGGGAAGGCTGGATCACGTACCGCCGACGCTCCCTCCCCCGCTGCGCCGGCGCTGCACGAGCAAGACCCTTCCGCAACTCCCGAATCGAAGCAGTCTCCCGAGGCCCGGTCGGCCCGACTCGCCGCCGGCCTGCTGACCCTGCATGCCGAACGCATGCAGGTGCTCGCGCGCGAGCGGCGCACCCGCGACCGCTTCACCGCGCTGCACCCTGAAGTACCGGTGGCCGAGATCGCCGCTCTGCCCGGTGACGTCCATGACGTCGCGGGACTGCGCGAGATCGGCGACCGCCTCGCGTCCGGCCCCGCCGACACCGACGGGACGAGCGACGCGGACAAGACGAGCGACACAGGCAACGCGAGCGACGTGAGCGACGCCGGCTGACATAGGCCGAGGCGGCCCGCAGACACGCCCTGCAGACACACAGGCGCAGCAAAACCGCGCACCCACCGGGCCGACGCATCACGCACCGGCCTTCGTGCTCCGGTGCCCACCGGCGGCCGATTCCGCCGCCGCGTCGGCACCCGCACCACGCTGGTGAACACGGCAAGTAAAGGCGGTAACCGCGCGCGTCAGCTCAACAAGCCGTCGCGCATCTCGCGCGTCGACTCAAAAGGCCGACTCAAGCGCCGACGGCCATGCCGCAGTCGGCGCTCACCTGACCCGGCCGGATCTGCGCCGGGTATTCATGTCCCGACCGACGGGCCGGGCACACCACGGGCCGGCTCAGCCGACCGCGGCGAAGTTGTTGTCGTACTCCTCGTCTTCGCAGTCCACGAGAATTCCCGCGCTGCGCTCGTATTCCGTACGTGCCGTCTCCAGCAGCCGGCGCCACGAGGTGACGGTCGGGCGGCGGCGCAACAAGGCCCTCCGCTCGCGCTCCGTCATCCCGCCCCACACGCCGAATTCGACGCGGTTGTCCAGCGCGTCGGCGAGACATTCGGTCCGCACGGGGCATCCGGTGCAGACCGCCTTGGCGCGGTTCTGCGCTGCCCCTTGAACGAACAGCTCATCCGGATCGGTCGTGCGGCAGGCTGCCTGTGCACTCCAGTCGGTTACCCAGCTCATGCTGGCGCCGTCCTCTCCCGAATCGAGGCTCCCCCACGGCGGCAACCGGCATATTCACCGTTGCCAGTTGAGGACGTTACGGAAGGCAGGCAGGGCGCAACACCCCCTTCGGGCCCAATCTTGAATGGTCCGAACGGACTATGCGTATGCGGCAGATCACCCAACGGAGTGAGCGCAGGGCATACGTCGCTTTTCTGGCAGGCCAGGACAGTTCAGGGTGTTTCCCACAGGTCACGGACGAGCGCGGGCGACACATGCGGGCAATCCGGTCACCGGCCCCGCGGCAGAAAAAGGTGATGTGCTGGTGCGGAACCACGTTCGAGTGACAGGCGTGAACAGAGTAAGCGAACAGATGCGCCCCTGTCCGGTGATTGAGAACGTAGGGTGCCCTCATGGGTAAGAAGCGCGACGGTGGCGGCCTCACCGCGACCCAGCAGGCCGCGAAGTTCCTCGGCGTGAGTGTCCTGGCCGGAGCCGTGCTGGCGGGCCTGGCTCTCCCCGCCGCCGGCGCGCTGGGCCTCGCCGCCAAGGGGACGGTCGAGGGGTTCGACGACATCCCGTCCAATATGAAGACGCCACCGCTGAGCCAGCAGACGAAGATCCTGGACGCGAACGGCGGCGAGATCGCCAAGGTCTATTTCCGCAATCGCACGGTGGTGGACCTGAAGGACATCTCCCCGTACATGCGGAAGGCGATCGTCGCCATCGAGGACTCGCGCTTCTACCAGCACGGCGCGGTCGACATGAAGGGCATCCTGCGCGCGGTCAACAAGAACGCGCAGTCCGGCGGGGTCTCCCAGGGCGCCTCGACGCTGACCCAGCAGTACGTGAAGAACGTCTTCGTCGAGGAGGCGGGCAACGACCCGGACAAGGTCGCGGAGGCCACCCAGCAGACCATCGGCCGCAAGGTCAGGGAGCTGAAGTACGCGATCCAGGTCGAGAAGGAGCTGGGCAAGAAGAAGATCCTGCAGAACTACCTGAACATCACCTTCTTCGGGCAGCAGGCGTACGGCGTCGAGGCCGCCGCCCAGCGGTACTTCAGCAAGCCCGCCAAGGACCTGAACCTCCAGGAGTCGGCGCTGCTGGCCGGAATCGTCCAGTCGCCGAGCCGGTACGACCCGGTCAACGACCCGGAGGAGGCCACCAAGCGGCGCAACACCGTCCTGCAGCGGATGGCCGACGTCCACGACGTCACTCAGGCGCAGGCCGACGCCGCCGCGAAGAAGCCGATCGAGCTGCACGTCAGCACCCCGCGCAACGGCTGCATCACCGCCGTCGACGGCGCCGGCTTCTTCTGCGACTACGTCCGCGAGGCGTTCCTCAACGACCCGGTCTTCGGCAAGACCCCCAAGGCGCGGCTGGCCCGCTGGCAGCGCGGCGGCATGACGATCCGTACGACGCTGGACCCGCAGGCCCAGAAGTCCGTACAGAAGTCGGTCAGCGATCACGTGTACGACTCCGACCCGGTCGCCACCGCGGCGGCGCTGGTCGAGCCGGGCAGCGGCAAGATCCGCGGCATGGGCCAGTCCCGGCCGTACGGCTTCAAGACGCACCAGACGCAGATGAACCTGTCCGTGGACGGCGACATGGGCGGCGGCGCGGGCTACCAGCCGGGCTCGACCTTCAAGCCCGTGATCGCGGCGGCCGCGCTGGAGCAGGGCGTCAGCCCGAACAAGGTGTACCCCTCCCCGTACAAGATGCAGTACCCGAGTCCGGTGTCCACCTGTAAGGGACAGTGGTCGGGCAGCGCGCCGGTGGAGAACGAGAACCGCAGCGAGAAGGGCCCGTACGGCATGAAGGAGGCGACCGCGAAGTCGGTCAACACCTACTTCGTGTCGCTGATCAGCGACGTCGGCATCTGCCCGGTCACGAAGATGGCCGACAAGATGGGCATCAAGCGGGCCGACGGCAAGGACATCGACCAGGTGCCCTCGATCACCCTGGGCACCCAGGAGATGTCGCCGCTGACCATGGCGGCGGGGTACGCCGCGTTCGCCAACCGCGGCGAGTACTGCACGCCGGTCGCCATCGAGTCGATCACCGGCCCGAACGGCAAGGCGATGAAGGTCCCGCGGACCAGCTGCCACCGGGCCATGTCGGAGAAGACGGCCGACACCATAAACACCCTCCTGCAGGGCGTCGTCGAGGACGGCACCGGCAAGGAGGCCGGCCTCAGCAGCCGGCCCAGCGCGGGCAAGACCGGTACGACGGACGGCCGTTACGCCGCCTGGTTCGTGGGCTACACCCCGAACATGGCGGGCGCGGTGTGGGTCGGCGACCCCGAGCACAAGCGGCGGATGGTCGACATCAACATCGGCGGCCGCCCGTACGACAAGGTCTTCGGCGGCCAGGTACCGGGGCCGATCTGGCGCGACGCGATGGCCGGGGCGCTCGCCGGGAAGCCGGCGCCGGGCTTCCACACGGTGCCGATCCGCGACCCCAAGGGCAAGAAGAAGAACCGGGCCAAGCCGCCGGCCGGCTCGCACGACAACAAGCCCGGCGGTGGCCACATCGACCTCCCCGACCTGCCGGACGTCATAGAGGGCGGGGGCAACGGCGGCTGGAACTGGCCGGGCGGCGGGAACGGACACGGCCACAAACGGTGAGCCGGGCGGCGGGTAACTGACGCGCGTGACGCATGGATGTGGAAAGGGGCGCCCCTCCTCGGAGGGGCGCCCCTTTCCACATCAGTGCGCGGTCAGCCCGCCGGACGCGATCGGCCCGCCGGGCACGATCGGCCCGTCGAGCGCGGCCGGCCCGTCAAGGGCGCTCAGCCCGCGAGCAGCTTCTTCACCGTGGCGGCCACCCGGCCGCCCTCGGCGCGGCCCGCGACCTTGGGGTTCACGATCTTCATGACGGCGCCCATGGCCCTCGGGCCCTCGGCGCCGCTGCCCTTGGCCTCCGCGACCGCCTCGGCGACCAGCTGCTCCAGCTCGTCGTCCGTGAGCTGCTTGGGGAGGTACTCGGCGAGCACCTCGCCCTCCGCCTGCTCGCGCGCGGCCTGCTCGGCCCGGCCGCCCGTCTCGAAAGCCTCGGCGGCCTCGCGGCGCTTCTTCGCCTCGCGCGCGATGATCTTCTCGACCTCGCCGTCCGACAGCTCGCGTGCCGCGGTCCCCGCGACCTCCTCCTTCTGGATCGCGGTCAGCGTGAGGCGGAGGGTGGAGGAGCGCAGTTCGTCGCGCGCCCTGATCGCTGCGGTGAGGTCGTCCTGCAGCTTCGTCTTGAGCGTGGTCATGACCCAAGTTTGCCAGGGCCCGACGGGTACCGCGCGGAGTTATCGGGCCGGACCGCGCTCCGGAGAGCGCTGACGCCCGTACGGAAACATGCCGAAGAGGACTGTCAGCGGTCGCAAGCAGGCATCGGCGGTCGTCCGAACCACGTCGGCGGCCGTACGAACCGCGTCGGCAGTCGTCCGAACCGCGTCGGCGGTCGTAAGAACCACATCGGCGGTCGCGCTGCGGCAAGATCATCCCGCCCCATGATGTTCCCGCTCCCGCTCTCTGCCACGATGGGAACCATGCGCGCGCGATACGGAGTACCCCTGTCCCTCACGGCGGTCGGCGCGGCCGGCCTCGCCTACGCCGCCGGCATCGAGGCCCGGTCCTTCCGGCTGCGGCGGGTGACGATCCCCGTACTGCCGCGCGGCATGCGGCCGTTGCGGGTCCTGCAGGTGTCCGACATCCACATGGTCGGCGGGCAGCGCAAGAAGCAGCGCTGGCTGCAGTCGCTGGCCGGCCTCCGCCCCGACTTCGTCGTCAACACCGGCGACAACCTCTCCGACCCCGAAGGGGTGCCGGAGGTACTGGACGCGCTGGGCCCGCTGATGGAGTTCCCGGGCACGTACGTCTTCGGCTCGAACGACTACTACGGACCGAAACTGCGCAACCCCGCCCGCTACCTGATCGAAAAGGTCCAGGGCCGGCACGGACTGAACGGCAACGCGCCCGCCGTCGGCGTCGTCCACAACCCGTGGGAAGAGCTGCGGGACGCCTTCGACGCGGCGGGCTGGGTCGGCCTGTCCAACACCCGCGGCCGCCTGAAGCTCGAGGGCATCGAGATCGCGCTGACCGGCCTGGACGACCCGCACATCAAGCGCGACCGGTACGCAGAGGTGGCCGGCGGCCCCGAGGAGGGCGCCGACCTCTCCCTCGCCGTCGTACACGCCCCGTACCTGCGCTCGCTCGACGCCTTCACCGCCGACGGCTACCCGCTGGTCCTCGCCGGGCACACCCACGGCGGCCAGCTGTGCGTCCCCTTCTACGGCGCCCTGGTCACCAACTGCGACCTGGACACGGGCCGGGTCAAGGGCCTCTCCACCCACACCGCCGGCGAGCACACCTCCTACCTGCACGTCTCCGCCGGCTGCGGCACCAACCGCTACACCCCCGTCCGCTTCGCCTGCCCGCCCGAGGCGACCCTGCTGACACTGACGGAACGCGCCTGAGCGGTCCGGCCACCGGGGGCCGGGGGCCGCACGATCACGTGCCGGCCCCGGGCTCCGGCCTGCGGCGATCCAGTACAGGCCAGGCGGTGTCACCCCAGCCCGGCTTCGGCCCAGCTTCAGCCCGACTCCGGCACGATCCAGCCTCCCCGTACCGTCCCCAATCCCCCCATAACCCGTCTAGCGTGGAGGGATGATCGACCCGACCCGGTCCGACCCCACCCGTTCCTCGCACTACGCGACCGGCCCGGCCGGCGCCTCGGCGCTCACCCCGTCCTCCGCGGTCGCGCCGCACGCCCGCCGTCCGCTCGCCGCCCTCCTGCGCGTCCTGCTCGCCGCGGCCGCGGCCACCGGCGTCGCCCTGGAGATCAGCCTCTCCGCCGACCCGCCGCGCGTACTCAGCGACTTCTCCGTCCAGGCCGGCGCCGCCTTCGCGCTCTGCGCCCTGTGGTCCGCGTACCGCGCCGGGAGCGGCCGCCGCCCCGTCTCCCCCCGGATCACCGGCGCCCTCCTCCTCTATGTACTCGCCGCCGCCGTCCTCCACCACACCCTCCCGGCGCCGGCCCCCGGCGACTCCACGCTCCCCGACGGCTCCTCCGCCACCGGCACCGTCGCCGACCAGCTCCTGCACACGGTCGCCCCGCTCGGTGCCGTACTGGACTGGCTCCTCCTGACCGCTCCGCGTCAGTACCGCCTCCGCCACACCTGGCAGTGGCTCGCCTACCCGGCCCTGTACCTCCTCTTCGCCGTCCTCCGCGGCGCCCTGCTCGCCCCGGGCACCCCCGGCCGCTATCCGTGGCCCTTCCTGAACGCCGCCACCCACGGTTACCCAACCGTCCTGGCCCACGCCCTCCTCTGCCTCCTGGCCCTCTACTTCCTCGCCGCGGCCCTCCTGGCAATCGACCAGTTCAGGCCCGCTCCCCCGCGCCCCGGATACCGGATTTCGCGTACGGGGATCGGTCCGCTAAAGTAGAGCTCGTTGCTTCGGGGTGTAGCGCAGCTTGGCAGCGCGCTTCGTTCGGGACGAAGAGGTCGTGGGTTCAAATCCCGCCACCCCGACTGAAGAAACACAGGTCAAGGGGCCTGATCCGCGAGAGCGGGTCAGGCCCCTTGCTGTTTCTGCGGCTTCGGCGGCGGCTTTGGGAGCCGGTCGGGAGACGATCTCGGCAAAGCGGCCTCAAGTGAGGGGGGTCACAGCGCGAGGGGAGAGCGGTCTCTCAACTACCGGCGATCAGAGGCTTGAGCATCTCGCGCAGCTGGCGCTCGCCGAGGGGGCCGATGGCTCGTGCCGCGGTCCGGCCCCGGCGGTCGATGGCGATGGTCGACGGCAGGAACTGTGGGTTGAGGCTGCCCTTGGGGAACCGCAGCATGAGCTTGCCCGACGGGTCGAACAGGCTGGGGTACGGCATCTTGTGCGTCTCTTCGAAGCCGACAGCCTGACTCGTGCTGCTGTCACGGGTGTTGATGCCGACGAATTGCACGCCCTTGCTCCGGGTTTCCTCGGCGACTTTGGCGAAGTGGGGCGCCTCGGCGATGCATGGCCCGCACCAGGAGCCCCAGATGTTGAGAACGACGACCTTCCCCCGGTAGTCGTCAATGTTCAGTGGTTTACCGCGCGTTGTCGTGCCGCGTATGTCCGGAGCCGGCTTTCGATCGGCGGCGGGAACCGTGTCGAAGCCGTCCTGGCCCTTGATGAATCCGGCTCGGGAGCCGCCACCGGAGTTCTTGTCTCCGCAGCCGGTCAGGGCCAACGCGGCGGCGCAGGCGGCGAGTAGGGCCGTGAGCCCGCGGGTGGCGGGACGAGTGAAGGGCCTACTCCGGAAGGTCATGCCGACAGTCTTGCAGGGCATATGAGTGGCCGTATGGGTGGCCGTATGGGTGGCCATGTGGGTGGTCTTCTGGTTGGTACGTGAGGTCAGGGCAGTGGCATGTTGTTGATGCGGGGGGCCAGTTCGCGGGCGAGGGTGGTGGCGAGGGCGCGGAAGACGGCTACTTCCGGGTTGAGGTCGTGGGCGCGGGCCGCGAGGTGGCTGGACTCGGGTGGGGCGTCCAGTACGGGGACGAAGACCGCGCCGGGCCAGTTGTAGTAGCGGGCGAAGGAGCGGAGGCCGGAGCCGGCGCCGTGGCCGGTGAGGACGCCGGTGAGGACTTCCTGCGGGAAGAGGGCCACGCTGCGGCCGCGGCGGGCGGCCTCGTTGTGGAAGTAGAGGTAGTCCTTGAAGATCGCCGGCGTGTGGTCGGGGACCCGGAAGATCGGCAGGTCGGCCAGGTCGGCGACGCGTACGCCCTCGGTGCGGGCGTCGGCGAGCGGCGCCGAGCCGGGGACGACCACGATGCGCTGCTCGGTGAGGAGCGCGTCGCCGACCAGCCGGTCGTCGTCGGGCATCGGCCGGATGAAGGCCAGGTCCACCCGGTCCTCCACCAGCGCCGAGACGTGCTCGGTGAAGTTCAGCTGGATCACCTCGACGGGGACCTCGGGCCGGGCCCTGCGATAGGCGTTCACCGCGGCCGGGGTGATCTCCGCCGAACCGTGCCCCATGATGCCGACGCGCAGCGGGCGCGCGGTCGCCTCCCGCTCCCGGCGCACCGCCTCGTGGACGTCCTCGACCGCCGCGTCCGCCGCGGCCAGCAGCGTGCGGGCGTGCTCGGCGAGGCGTACGCCGGCGGCGGTCGGCCGTACCGGATTGCGGTGCAGCAGCGGGGTGCCCAGCTCGCTCTCCAGGCGGCGGATGTGCTGGGTGACGGCGGGCGGAGACAGGAAGAGGCGGGCCGCCGCCCGGCCGAAGTGCTGTTCCTCGACGACGGCCAGGAATGACGCGAGCAGCCGGAGGTCCATGATTTCCCAGGATACGGCGCGGTCACGGCCGGGGCGGCGGACCGTTCACGATTCGTGAAGGCGGGCGGCGGGGGGCGGCCGGTGGGTCGTACAAAGGGTTCCGTGACCAGTACCGATGCCGCCGGGCTCGCCCCAGCCCCGCCCGCCCCCGCTTCGTCCGCCCCTCGCCGCTACGGCCTGCGGACGGCGCTGATGATGACCGCCTCGGGCTGGAGCGCCAACCAGTTCGCCGCGCTGCTCGGCGCCTACCGGGCCGGCGCCGGGCTGTCGGATGCCGCGGTCAACGCGCTGCTCGCGGTGTACGCGGTGGGGCTGATACCGGGGCTGCTCGCCGCGGCCCCGCTCTCCGACCGGTACGGACGGCGCCCGGTGGCGCTCGGTGCCCTCACGCTCAACGCGGTGGCCACGCTGCTGCTGATGTTCGGCGCCGGCTCGACGCTCTGGCTGGCGCCCGGCCGGCTGCTCACCGGGATCAGCGCGGGGGCGCTGCTGGCGGCCGGCGGGGCCTGGGTGAAGGAGCTCTCCTCGCCGCCGTACGCGCCGGCGGGCGCGGAGACGGTGGCCGCCCGGCGTTCCGGCGTCTTCGTCTCGCTGGGCTTCGCCTCGGGCGGGCTCGCCGCCGCGCTGATCGCCCAGTGGGCGCCCCACCCGATGGTGCTCGCCTATCTGCCGCATCTGGTGCTGGCGGTACTCGCCCGGGGGCTTGCCCAGGGGAGCCCGGAGACCTGGCCAGCCGCCGCCGACCGGGCCGCCGCGGGCGTCGGGGCCGCCGCGGGCGCCGCGGGCCTCGTGGGTACCGGCTCCGGCCGTACCGCCGCGGGCACGGACCCCGGCCGTACCGCCGCGGCCCCGGACTCCGCCCGACGCACACGTACCCGTACCCGCACCCGCACCCCCCTGGCCCGCCCCGGCTTCTGGCGGGCCGTGTTGCCGATGGCGCCCTGGGTGTTCGCCGGGCCGATGGTCGGGTTCGCCACGCTTCCCGGGCTGGTGGACGGGGGGCTGCGCGGCTGGGAGGTGGTGTACGCAGGGGTGGCGACCGCCGTCGTCCCCGGTGCGGGGGTGGCGGTCCAGCCGCTGGCGCGGCGGCTGAGCGCGCGCAGCCGGCTGCTCAGCTCGGTCGCCGGGCTGCTGGTGATGGCCGCGGGCTTCGTCCTCGCCGGGCCGGCTGTCGTGCACCAGCAGCCGGTGCTCGGCCTGGTCGCCGGGGCGGTGCTGGGTGCGGGGTACGGGCTGGTCCTCACGTACGGCCTGGGCACCGCCGCCGCCCTCGCGGCGCCCGCCGGGCTGGCCCGCCTCACGTCGTACTTCTGGAGCCTCGCCTACCTCGGGATGTTCGCCCCGCTGCTGCTCAGCACGCTCAGCGGCAGCTTCCCGATGCCCCGTCTGCTGGCCGGCGCCGCGGTACTGGCGGTGCTGTGCTGCGCCCTGCTCGTCCTGCTCAACCGGCCCGGCAACCGGCCCGGCCGCGCCGGGACCCGGTCGGGCCGGTCGGGCCGGTCGAGGCGCGACGCGGCGCCTGTCAGTGGGCGGCCGTGAGTTCGCCGCTGAGGGTCTTGTGGAGCCGGGCGCTGGGCTCGTTCAGGCCGATGACCTCGACGGTCTTGCCGCGCTGGGAGTACTTGCTCTCGATCGCGTCCAGGGCGGCGACGGAGGAGGCGTCCCAGATGTGGGCGGCGGTCAGGTCGATGACGACCTTGTCCGGGTCGCCGGCGTAGTCGAACCGGGTCACCAGATCGTTGGACGAGGCGAAGAAGAGCTCGCCGGTGACGGAGTAGACGACCTGCGTGCCGTCGGGGTCGGTGACCGCGGTGACGTCGGCCACGCGCGCGACGCGGCGCGCGAAGACGACCATCGCGGTGACCGAGCCGACGACCACGCCGATGGAGAGGTTGTCGGTGGCGACCACGACGGCGACGGTGAGCACCATGACCGCCGTCTCGCCGGCCGGCATGCGCTTGAGCGTGGCGGGCCGGACGGAGTGCCAGTCGAAGGTGCCGACCGAGACCAGGACCATCACGGCGACCAGCGCGGCCATCGGGATCTTCGACACGACCGGGCCGAGGACGATGCAGAGGATCAGGAGGAAGAAGCCGGCGAGGAAGGTGGACAGCCGGGTCCGGGCGCCGTTCTTGACGTTGATCATCGTCTGGCCGATCATCGCGCAGCCGCCCATGCCGCCGAAGAAGCCGGTGACGATGTTGGCGATGCCCTGGCCGATGGATTCGCGGGTCTTGTCGGAGCGGGTGTCGGTGATCTCGTCCACCAGCTTCGCCGTCATCAGCGACTCCATCAGCCCGACCAGCGCCATCGCCAGCGCGTAGGGGGCGATGACGGTGAGGGTGTGGAGGGTGAACGGGACGTCCGGGAGGCCCGGTACGGGCAGCGAGGAGGGCAGCTTGCCCTTGTCGCCGACGGTGGGGACGGCGATCCCGGCCGCCACGGTGATGACCGTGAGGATCACGATGGAGACGAGCGGCGCGGGCACGGCCTTGGTGACCTTGGGGAAGCACACCATCAGGGCGAGACCGGCCGCCACCAACGGGTAGACCGCCCACGGCACGTCGCGCAGATTGGGTATCTGGGCGGTGAAGAGCAGGATGCCCAGCGCGTTGACGAAGCCGATCATCACCGAGCGCGGTACGAACCGCATCAGCTTCGCCACGCCCAGCGCGCCGAGGACGATCTGGAAGACGCCGGCCAGGATGACGGTCGCGATCAGATAACCGAGGCCGTACTCGCGGGTGACCGGCGCCACGACCAGGGCCACGGCGCCGGTGGCGGCGGAGATCATCGCGGGCCGGCCGCCGACGAAGGCGATCACCATGGCCATGGTGCAGGCCGCGAACAGCCCGATCTTGGGATCGACGCCGGCGATGACCGAGAAGGAGATCGCCTCCGGGATCAGCGCGAGGCCGACGACCAGGCCGGCCAGTACCTCGGTACGGAAGACCTTCGGGGACAGCCACGGCGGACGGAAGCCGCGCAGCCGGGCGGCCGGGGAGAGCGCAGGGGAGGACAAGGAGGAGGGGACCTGTCGTATTCGGGCACGCCCGGCGTCGGGCGGGGGCGTACGGGAGGCGTGGGGGAGGGGCGAAGCGCCCTCCCCCACGATACGACGAGGCCGGGCTCAGCCGTCGCCCTCCAGGTCGCCCTCCGTCTCCAGGTAGATCTCGCGGAGCGCTTCGAGCGCGGCGGGGTCGGGCTCGGCCCACATGCCGCGCGACTCCGCCTCCAGGAGCCGTTCGGCGATGCCGTGCAGCGCCCAGGGGTTCGCCTCCTGGAGGAACGCGCGGTTCTCCGGGTCCATGACGTAGGCCTGGGTGAGCTTGTCGTACATCCAGTCGGCGACGACGCCCGTGGTCGCGTCGTACCCGAAGAGGTAGTCGACCGTCGCGGCCAGTTCGAAGGCGCCCTTGTAGCCGTGGCGGCGCATCGCCTCGATCCACTTGGGGTTCACCACGCGGGCACGGAAGACGCGGGAGGTCTCCTCGACCAGGGTGCGGGTGCGGACGGTCTCCGGTCGGGTGGAGTCGCCGATGTACGCCTCCGGTGCCGTGCCCTTCAGCGCGCGCACGGTGGCCACCATGCCGCCGTGGTACTGGAAGTAGTCGTCCGAGTCCGCGATGTCATGCTCGCGGGTGTCGGTGTTCTTCGCGGCGACGGCGATGCGCTTGTACGCCGTCTCCATCTCCTCGCGGGCCGAGCAGCCGTCCAGGCCGCGGCCGTACGCGTAGCCGCCCCACACCGTGTAGACCTCCGCGAGGTCGGCGTCGGTGCGCCAGTCGCGCGAGTCGATGAGCTGGAGCAGGCCCGCGCCGTACGTCCCCGGGCGGGAGCCGAAGATACGGGTGGTGGCGCGGCGTTCGTCACCGTGCTCGGCGAGGTCGGCCTGCGCGTGCGCCCGTACGAAGTTCTGGTCGGCGGGCTCGTCGAGGCCGGCCACCAGGCGTACCGCGTCGTCCAGCAGGCCGATGGTGTGCGGGAAGGCGTCCCGGAAGAAGCCGGAGATGCGCAGGGTGACGTCGATGCGGGGGCGGCCCAGCTCGGCGAGCGGGACCGGCTCCAGGCCGGTCACGCGGCGCGAGGCGTCGTCCCAGACGGGGCGGACGCCGAGCAGCGCGAGGGCCTCCGCCACGTCGTCGCCCGCGGTGCGCATCGCGCTCGTGCCCCACAGGGACAGGCCGACCGAGGTGGGCCAGTCGCCGTTGTCGGTCCTGTACCGCTCCAGCAGCGAGTCGGCGAGCGCCTGTCCGGTCTCCCAGGCGAGCCGCGAGGGGACGGCCTTGGGGTCGACGGAGTAGAAGTTGCGGCCGGTCGGCAGGACGTTGACCAGGCCGCGCAGCGGCGAGCCGGAGGGGCCCGCCGGCACGAAGCCGCCCTTCAGGGCGTGCACGACGTGGTCGAGTTCGGCGGTGGTGCCGGCGAGGCGCGGGATGACCTCGCGGGCGGCGAAGTCGAGGATGTCGGCGACCTGCTGCCCGTGGTCGGCGGCCACGTCGGCCACCGCCGCCGGGTCCCAGCCCGCGTCCTCCATCGCCTGGACCAGGGTGCGGGCCTGCTCCTCTGCGGCGTCGGCGGTGGTGCGGGTGGCCGCGGACTCGTCCAGGCCGAGCGCCTCGCGCAGGCCGGGCAGGGCGGAAGTACCGCCCCAGATCTGCCGGGCGCGCAGGATCGCGAGGACCAGGTCGACGCGGGGCGCGCCGGCCGGCGCGCCGCCCAGTACGTGCAGCCCGTCGCGGATCTGGGCGTCCTTGACCTCGCACAGCCAGCCGTCGATGTGCAGCAGGAAGTCGTCGAAGCCGTCGTCGTCCGGGCGGTCCTCCAGACCGAGGTCGTGGTCGAGCCGGGCGGCCTGGATGAGGGTCCAGATCTGCGCGCGGATGGCGGGCAGCTTGGCCGGGTCCATGGACGAGATCTGCGCGTACTCGTCGAGCAGCTGCTCCAGGCGCGCGATGTCGCCGTACGAATCGGCGCGGGCCATCGGCGGTACGAGGTGGTCGACGAGGGTGGCGTGGACACGGCGCTTGGCCTGGGTGCCCTCGCCCGGGTCGTTGACCAGGAACGGGTAGATGAGGGGGAGGTCGCCGAGGGCTGCGTCCGGGCCGCAGGCCGCGGAGAGACCCGCGTTCTTGCCGGGCAGCCACTCCAGGTTGCCGTGCTTGCCCAGGTGGATCATGGCGTCGGCGCCGAAGCCGCCGTCCTCGGCAGCGGCGGCGATCCAGCGGTAGGCCGCCAAGTAGTGGTGCGAGGGCGGCAGATCGGGGTCGTGGTAGATCGCGATCGGGTTCTCGCCGAAGCCGCGCGGCGGCTGGATGAGGATCAGCAGATTGCCGCGGCGCAGCGCGGCCAGCACGATGTCGCCCTCGGGGTTGCGGCTGCGGTCGAGGAACATCTCGCCGGGCGCCGGGCCCCAGTGCTCCTCGACGGACTTGCGCAGCTCGGCGGGGAGGGTCGCGTACCAGCGCTTGTAGTCGGCGGCCGGGATGCGGACGGGGTTGCGGGCCAGCTGCTCCTCGGTGAGCCAGTCCTGGTCGTGGCCGCCGGCCTCGATGAGCGCGCGGATCAGCTCGTCGCCGTCGCCGGAGACCAGGCCGGGGATCTCCTCCTCGGGCCCGAAGTCGTACCCCTCCTCCCGGAGGCGGCGCAGCAGCTCGACGGCGGAGGCGGGGGTGTCCAGGCCGACCGCGTTGCCGATGCGGGAGTGCTTGGTCGGGTACGCGGAGAGCACCAGCGCCACCCGCTTGTCGGCGGGCGCGATGTGGCGCAGCCGGGCGTGGCGTACGGCGATGCCGGCGACCCGCGACGCGCGCTCGGGGTCGGCGACGTACGCCGGGAGGCCGTCCTCGTCGATCTCCTTGAAGGAGAACGGCACGGTGATCAGGCGGCCGTCGAACTCGGGCACGGCGATCTGGCTGGCCGCGTCCAGCGGCGAGACGCCCTCGTCGTTCTCCTCCCAGTCGGCGCGCGAACCGGTCAGGCAGAGCGCCTGCAGCACCGGCACGTCCAGGCCGGTGAGGGCCCCCGCGTCCCAGGACTCGTCGTCGCCGCCGGCCGAGGCCGTCGCGGGCTTGGTGCCGCCTGCCGCGAGCACCGTGGTGACGATCACGTCGACGGCGCGCAGCGCGTCGATCAGCTCGGGCTCGGGGGCGCGCAGGGAGGCGACGTACAGCGGCAGCGGGCGGGCGCCCGCGTCCTCGATCGCGCCGCACAGCGCGTCCACGAAGGCGGTGTTCCCGCTCATGTGGTGGGCGCGGTAGTAGAGCACCGCAACCGTGGGGGCGTCCGGGGCGACGTCCTTACGGGCCGTGCGCTCCAGCGGGCCCCAGGAGGGCGCGGCGGCCGGCGGCTCGAAGCCGTGGCCGGTCAGCAGCACGGTGTCGGAGAGGAAGCGGGCCAGCTGCTCCAGGTTGGCCGGGCCGCCGTGCGCGAGGTAGGCGTGCGCCTCGGCGGCGATGCCGACCGGGACGGTCGAGGCGGCCATCAGCTGGGCGTCGGGGGCCTGTTCGCCGGTGAGCACGACGACGGGGCGGCCGTCGGCGAGCAGCTGGTCCAGGCCCTCCTGCCAGGCGCGGATACCGCCGAGGAGGCGTACGACGACCAGGTCGCAGCCGTCCAGCAGGCCGGGCAGCTCGTCGAGGTCCAGCCGGGCGGGGTTGGCGAAGCGGTAGCCGACCGGACCGCTCGCCGCGCGGGCGCTGAGCAGATCGGTGTCGGAGGTCGACAGGAGCAGGATCCTGCGGTGCTCGGGGGCGCTGTCCTCGGACGAATGCAGCATGCGGCGTCGGGCCTTCCTCGGGGTCCGCGCCCCGGGCGGTGTCGGAATGGATCTCCCCCGCCCGGGCGGAGCCGAGTGCTGGGGAAGGGGAGTTCCTGGCTCACCCGGCCGCTGGGGCCGGGCTCACAGTGGCGGGACCGCGCCGGATTCGCACCGGGCTTCCTCCCCTGTCGCCGTCGCCGGCGATGATGACGGACCGGATGGCCCGCCGTGAGCATAGTAAGGGCCGCTCCCCGAGCGCGGGGCGGACGCCCGGGACGGGGTCGGTATGCTCGCCGCCATGCCCACGGCGACCAACCCTCCACCTCGGGACGAACCCCCCATACCGGTTCGCTCCGACGCCTGCCCGGGCACTTTGCGGCTGCACATGGCGGACGACGGTGCGCTGGCCCGCGTCCGGGTGCCCGGCGGCGTACTGACCGCTCCTCAGGCGGCCGCGCTGGCCGACGCGGCGGTCCGCCTCGGGGACGGCGCGCTGCACCTCACCTCGCGCGGGAATGTGCAATTGCGCGGCCTGGACGGCGACTGCGGCGCGGCCCTGGCGGGCCTGCTCGACGCGGCCGGACTGCTGCCCTCGTACCGCCACGAACGGGTACGCAACGTCGTCGCCTCCCCGCTGTCCGGCCTCGACGGCGCCGGACACGCGGACGTACGCCCCTGGTTGCGCGCCCTGGACGGCCTGTTGTGCGCGAGCGAGGCCGCGACCGCGCTCTCCGGACGCTTCCTGTTCGCGCTGGACGACGGGCGCGGGGACATGGCGGCGCTGGGGGCGGATGTGACATTGATCGCCTCGGGGGGCGACGCGCTGCTGCACGTGGGGGCGGCGGACGGCGCCCTTCGGGTGCGCGGTGCCGACGCTCCTCGGGGCGCGCTGTGCGCGGCCGAGGTGTTCCTGGAGGCGGCGGCGGAGATCGGCTCCCGTACGTGGCGGGTGCGCGATCTGCCGGACGGCGCGGGCCCGTTGGTGCGCACGACGGCCCGCCGACTGGAGACGGCCGGCATTCCCTGCACGTATGTGGCGAGCGCCTCGCTGCCTACGGAGGCGGCGCCCGCCCCCGGGATCGTCGACGGCCCCGTCGGCCACCGGGCGCTGTCCGTCCTCGCCCCCCTCGGCACCCTGACCGCCGACCAGTGGCGGCTGCTGGCCGACGCGGCCCGCGCGGACGGCGCCGGTGAAGTACGGCTGACCCCGTGGCGCGGCGTGGTCGTGCCCGGCCTCGACGGCCCCACCGCCGACGCCCGGCTGCGCGACCTGGCGGCGGCCGGCCTGATCACCGACGCCGCCTCCCCCTGGCACGGCGTCGGCGCCTGCATCGGCCGCCCCGGCTGCGCCAAGTCGCTGGCCGACGTGCGGGCGGACGCCGCGACGGCGCTCGGGACGGGCGGCGGGCTGCCCGTGTACTGGTCGGGCTGTGCGCGCCGCTGCGGTCACCCGCAGGGCCACTGGGTGGACGTGGTCGCCACCCCCGAGGGCTACGAGGTCGACGGGTACCGGGTCGCGGCGCGCGAAGTGGCTCTGCGTACTGTCGTGAGCGACGCCGCAGACATGAACGTGTCTTCAGGTGTATCTGATGTACCGGACCTAGGTGATGCACCGGTCCTTTCTGATGCACCGGTTCCTCCCGATGCGCCGGGCACTTCCGATGTACCGGATCTTGCCGTCGCCGTGGCGGCAGCGCGCACGACCACAGCGACCACAGCGACCACAGCGACGAGATGAGCGAGAGCACCGTGTTCGACTACGAGAAGGACGGGGCGGAGATCTACCGCCAGTCCTTTGCCACCATCCGCGCGGAGGCGGACCTCGCGGGGCTGCCCGCGGACGTCTCCCAGGTCGCGGTCCGGATGATCCACGCCTGCGGCATGACCGATCTCGTCCGCGACCTCGGGTACTCCCCGGACGTGGTGGCCCGCGCCCGTAAGGCGCTGCACGCCGGCGCGCCCATTCTGTGCGACGCGCAGATGGTCGCCAGCGGGGTCACCCGCAAGCGGCTGCCCGCCGACAACGCCGTGGTGTGCACCCTCTCGGAGCCGGGCGTGCCCGAACTGGCCGAGAAGCTGGGCACCACGCGCAGCGCCGCCGCGCTGGAGCTCTGGCGCGACCGCGGCCTGCTGGAGGGCTCGGTGGTGGCCGTGGGCAACGCGCCGACCGCCCTGTTCCGGCTGCTGGAGATGGTCGCGGAGGGCGCGCCGCGCCCGGCGGCCGTCCTCGGCATACCGGTGGGCTTCATCGGCGCGGCCGAGTCGAAGGACGCCCTCGCGGCGAACACGCTGGGCCTGGACTACCTGGTGGTGCGGGGCCGTCGCGGCGGCAGCGCGATGGCCGCGTCCGCCGTCAACGCGATTGCGAGCACCGCGGAATGAGCACCCCCACGGAGAGCGGCGCCGCTCCTCTGAACAGCGGCGGCACCGGGAAGCTGTACGGGGTCGGGCTGGGCCCCGGCGACCCGTCGCTGATGACCCTGCGGGCCGTCGAGGCCATCGCGGAGGCGGACGTGGTGGCGTACCACAGCGCCCGGCACGGCCGGTCCCGCGCCCGGGCGATCGCCGAGCGGCACCTGCGCCCCGACCACATCGAGGAGCTGCTGCGCTACCCGGTCACGGTCGAGACGACGGACCACCCCGGCGGCTACCGGGGCGCGCTGAACGACTTCTACGAGGAGGCCGCCGCCCGGCTGGCGGCGCACCTCGACGCGGGCCGCACGGTCGCCGTCCTCGCCGAGGGCGACCCGCTCTTCTACGGCTCGTACCAGCACATGCACAAGCGGCTCGCGCACCGCTACCCCACCGAGGTCGTCCCCGGGATCACCTCGGTCAGCGCGGCCGCGGCCCGGCTCGGTGAACCGCTCGTCGAGGCCGAGGAGACGCTGACGATCGTGCCGGGCACGCTGCCCGAGGACGAGCTGACGGCCCGGCTGGCCGCCGCGGACTCGGCTGTCGTGATGAAGCTCGGCCGCACCTTCCCGACCGTGCGCCGCGCCCTGGAGCGCACGGGGCGGCTGGCGGACGCACGGTACGTGGAGCGCGCGTACATGGACGGCGAGCGCACGGCTGCGCTGGCGGACGTGGACCCGGATTCGGTGCCGTACTTCTCGGTGGCCGTACTGCCGTCGCGCGTGGACACCGGGCCCGCGGTCCCTGAGTACGGCGAGGTGACGGTCGTCGGCACCGGCCCTGCCGGGGCGCCCTGGCTGACGCCCGAGTCGCGCGGCGCCCTCGACAACGCCACCGACCTGGTCGGCTACACGACCTACCTGGACCGGGTGCCGGTCCGGGCAGGGCAGGAGCGGCACGGCTCGGACAACAAGGTCGAGTCCGAGCGCGCGGAGTTCGCGCTGGACCTGGCGCGGCGGGGGCGGCGGGTGGCCGTCGTCTCCGGCGGCGATCCCGGGGTGTTCGCGATGGCCACCGCCGTGCTGGAGGTGGCGGCGCAGGAGGCGTACGCGGACGTGCCCGTACGGGTGCTGCCGGGCGTGACCGCGGCGAACGCGGCGGCCGCCCGCGCGGGCGCTCCGCTCGGCCACGACTACGCCACGATCTCCCTCTCGGACCGGCTCAAGCCGTGGGAGGTGATCGCCGAGCGGCTGGCCGCCGCGGCCGCGGCGGATCTGGTCCTGGCCCTGTACAACCCCGGTTCGCGCAGCCGGACCTGGCAGGTGGGCAAGGCCCGCGAGCTGCTCCTGGAGCACCGCGCGCCGGACACCCCGGTGGTGCTCGGCCGGGACATCGGCGGCCCCGAGGAGAGCGTCCGCATCGTACGGCTGGCCGACCTGGACCCGGCCGAGGTCGACATGCGCACGCTTCTGATCGTCGGCTCCTCGCAGACGCAGACCGTACGGCGCGAGAACGGCGAACAGATCGTCTGGACTCCGCGGCGGTACCCGGAGGACTGAGCCGGGCTTCGGGGGCGGCGGCTGCCTTTCGGGAGCGACGGCTGCCCTTCGGGGACAGCGGCTGTTTTTCGGGTGGCGCCCCCGGGGTCACGCCTCCGTGCGGAACGCGCCGCCCAGGTGCTCCGCCAGCCAGCGGACGGCCTGTTCCGGGCCGTCCGCGACGGGGACGCCGGCCGGGGCCGCCGGGCGGCGGACGACGACCACCGGGACGCCGGCCTCGCGGGCGGCCGTGAGCTTGGGCGCGGTGGCCGCTCCCCCGCTGTCCTTGGTGACCACCACGTCGATCCGGTGCGCGCGCAGCAGCGCCCGTTCCCCGTCGAGGGTGAACGGGCCGCGGTCGAGCAGCACCTCCATGCGCGGCGGGCACGGGCCCTCGGGCGCGTCCACGGACCGCATGAGGAACCACAGGTCGGCCAGGTCCGCGAAGGCGGCCAGGCCCATCCGGCCCGTGGTGAGGAAGACCCGCCGGCCCAGGTCCGGGAGGAGCGCCGCGGCCTCCTGGAGCGAGCCGGCCGAGTGCCAGTCGTCGCCGTCCCCGGGGGCCCAGCCGGGACGGCGCAGCGCCAGCAGGGGAACATGGGCCATGTCTGCGGCCGTCGCCGCGTTGAAACTGATCGTTCCGGCGAAAGGATGGGTGGCGTCGATGAGCACGTCCACCTGGTGCGCGCGCAGCCACTGGGCCAGCCCCTGCGCACCCCCGAAGCCGCCGATGCGGACCTCGCCCGGCGGCAGCACAGGGCGGGCGACACGGCCCGCGAGCGAGGTCGTCACGCGTACGTCGCCGGCCTGCGGGCCGTCGGCCAGCGCCGCGGCGAGACGGCGGGCCTCCGTCGTCCCGCCGAGTATCAGTACGTGCGTCGCGGCGTGCATCGGGACCTTCCATGAGTGAGGCGAGTGGCGGGCGCAGCGCCCAACTCAAGCACACCGGTCTGCGGCCCGGCTGGACGACCGGCGCCTGCGCGACGGCGGCGGCCACCGCCGCGTACACCGCGCTGCTGAGCGGCGACTTCCCCGACCCGGTGACGATCACGCTGCCCAAGGGGCAGACGCCCGCCTTCGCGCTGGCGGTGGAGGAGCTGACCGAGGACCGGCCCGGGAAGGCGCCTGGGGGGCCGTCGGGGCGCCGGGCGACGGCCGGCGTGGTCAAGGACGCCGGCGACGACCCCGACGTCACGCACGGCGCGCTGGTCCGCGTCACCGCACGCGCCCTGCCGCCCGGCTCCGGCGTGGTCTTCAAGGCCGGACCGGGCGTGGGGACGGTGACCCGCCCCGGCCTCCCCCTCGACGTCGGCGAGCCGGCCATCAACCCGGTACCGCGCCAGATGATGCGCGACCACCTTGCCCAGGTCGCCGCGCGCCACGGGGGCGGCGAGCCGGACGTCGAGCTCACCGTCTCGGTCGACCACGGCGAGGAGATCGCCCGCTCCACCTGGAACCCGCGGCTCGGCATCCTGGGCGGCCTGTCCATCCTCGGGACGACCGGCATCGTCGTGCCGTACTCGTGCTCGGCCTGGATCGACTCGATCCGGCGCGGCGTGGACGTGGCCAGGGCGGCCGGCCGTACGCACGTGGCCGGCTGCACCGGCTCGACGTCCGAGAAGACCGTGGTGGCCGAGTACGGCCTGCCCGAGGACGCCCTCCTGGACATGGGCGACTTCGCGGGCGCGGTACTGAAGTACATCCGCCGGCACCCGGTCGACCGGCTCACGATCTGCGGCGGCTTCGCCAAGCTCTCCAAGCTGGCCGCCGGCCACCTGGACCTGCACTCCGCCCGCTCCCAGGTCGACAAGGGCTTCCTGGCCGGGCTGGCCCGGCAGGGCGGCGCCGACGAGGCGCTGGCCACGGAGGTCGCGGCCGCCAACACCGGCCTCGCCGCGCTCCAACTGTGCGCGGCGGCCGGAGTCCCACTGGGCGACCTGGTGGCGGCCACCGCCCGCGATCAGGCCCTCGAAGTGCTGCGCGGCGCCCCCGTGGCGGTCGACGTCATCTGCATCGACCGCGCGGGCAACGTGGTGGGGCGCAGTACGGTGCGCTGACGCACGGCCTCCTGGGACACGTGGCCCGCGGGCGTCAGCACACGTGACGGTCGCGCTCCGCCGAGTACAGGTGGCTGTCCCGGAACTGCTCGGCGCCCAGCGTGCGGCCGACGATGATGACGGCCGTACGGACGATCCCCGCCGCCTTCACCTGGTCCGCGATGTCCTCCAGGGTGCCGCGCAGCACGAGCTCGTCGGGCCGGCTGGCCATCGCGACCACCGCGGCGGGGCAGTCCGCCCCGTAGTGCGGCAGCAGCTCTTCGACGACCCGGTCCGCGTACCGGGCGGCGAGGTGCAGCACCAGAAGGGCACCGCTGCGCCCCAGGGTGGCCAGGTCCTCGCCCTCGGGCATCGCGGTCGCCTGCTGCGCGATACGGGTGAGGATGACCGTCTGGCCGACCGTGGGCACGGTCAGCTCCCGCTTGAGCGCCGCCGCTGCCGCCGCGAACGCCGGTACGCCGGGCACCACCTCGTAGGGCACACCGGCCGCGTCCAGGCGCCGCATCTGCTCGGCGACCGCGGAGAAGACCGACGGGTCGCCGGAGTGCAGCCGGGCCACGTCGTGCCCGGCCTCGTGCGCGCTGATCACCTCGGCGGTGATCTCGTCGAGGTTCAGCTGCGCGGTGTCCACCAGCCGGGCGTCCGGCGGGCATTCGGCGAGCAGTTCGCGCGGTACGAGGCTGCCCGCGTACAGGCAGACCTGGCAGGCGGCGAGCGTCCGGGCACCGCGCACCGTGATCAGGTCGGCGGCACCGGGGCCCGCGCCGATGAAGTACACGGTCATCTGTCGTCTCCTGAGAGTGCTTCGTAGTCGTCGGTGCCTTCGGGCCGGCCGACTTCCTGGGAACGGCCGTCGCTTACGGGGTCCTTGCGCACGGCCCACTGGGTGACCGGCATGGCCTGCCGCCACCCGGTGAAGCCGCCCACCGGTACGGCGTGCGCGACGGCCAGCCGTACCAGCTCGCCGCCGTGCTTCCGGTACCAGTCGGCGAGCAGCGCCTCGGACTCCAGCGTCACGGTGTTGGCCACCAGCCGGCCGCCGGGCGGCAGCGCGTCCCAGCAGGCCGCGAGCAGCCCGGGGCGGGTCAGCCCGCCGCCGATGAAGACCGCGTCCGGTGCCGGCAGGCCGGACAGGGCGTCCGGGGCCGGGCCGGTGACGACCCGTAGGGCCGGTACGCCGAGCCGGTCGGCGTTGCGCCCGATGCGCTCGGCCCGTACGGAGTCGCGTTCGACGCAGACGGCGCGGCAGGAGCGGTGGGTCCGCATCCACTCGATGGCGATCGAACCGGAGCCGCCGCCGATGTCCCACAGCAGCTCGCCCGGGGCCGGTGCGAGCGCCCCGAGGGTGGCGGCGCGGACGTGACGCTTGGTCAGCTGCCCGTCGTGCTCGTACGCGTCGTCGGGCAGTCCGGGTACCGCGCCCAGGCGCAGCGCGTCCGGGGCGCGGCGGCACTCCAGGGCGATGATGTTCAGCGCGTCCCCCGGCGGGTGCGGCCAGTCCTCGGCGGTGCCGGTCAGGACGCGCTGCCGCTCGCCACCGAGCTGTTCGAGCACCCGCATCCCGCTCGGCCCGAAGCCCTGCTCCGCCAGCAGCCGGGCGACCTCGGCGGGGGTACCGGGGCCCGCGCTGAGGACGAGCAGCCGCCGGCCGTCGTGCAGGGCGGCGGACAGCTGCGCGGCCGGCCGCCCGACGAGCGTGACCACCTCGGTCTCCTCCACCGGCCAGCCCAGCCGGGCGCAGGCGTAGGAGACGGAGGAGGGGTGCGGCATGATGCGCAGCGCGTCCGTGCCGACCGCCCCGTCGCCGAGCACTTCGGTGAGCGTCCGCCCGATGCCGTAGAACATGGGGTCGCCGCTGGCCAGCACCGCGACCTTCCGCCCCGCATGGGCCGCGAGCAGGCCGGGCACGGAGGGCCGCAGCGGCGACGGCCAGGACACCCGCCGCCCCGCGCACTCCGCGGGTAGCAGGGCGAGTTGGCGCGGCCCGCCGATGACGACGTCCGCGTCCCGCAGCACGGTCTGCGAAGCGGACGGAATACCGCCCCACCCGTCCGCTCCGATCCCGACGACGGTCACGGCCGGTGGCGTGGGGGGTGGGGACGTGGCGGGGGTCACAGCCGGCTACCTCGGAGGTCGAGCGGGTTCGGAGCCGCACTCTACTGGCAGGACGCGGCGCCCCGGCGGCCGCCTCCTGACGGGACCGCGGACGCATCGCCGACGGCGTTGCGGATGGGCCTTTGGCGGTGCTGCGGACGGGTCCCCGACGACATCGGGAAAACACTGCCAACCCCACCGCTGACATGCCCGTGACGAAAGTTTTCCACAGGCGAGCGGGCGGCCCGACGCGATGTGCCCCGCCGGGCGCAGAATGGGTCGCATGACTGACGAGACCACTGCCATCACCGAGTCCATGCCGGACTGGGAGAAGCGCTTCCGGGCCCCGCGCGTCGGCCTTCCCGAGTGGGCCGAGGACGCCCCCGCGCGCTCCCTGTTCGTGTCGAACGCCACCGGCACCTTCGAGCTGTACACGTGGGACCGGGCCAGTGGTGCGCAGCGCCAGGTCACGGACCGGCCGAACGGCACGACGGACGGGACGCTCACCCCCGACGGCGAGTGGATCTGGTGGTTCTCGGACACGGACGGCGACGAGTTCGGCGTCTGGATGCGCCAGCCGTTCGGCGGCGGCGAGGACGAGCCGGCCGCGCCCGGTCTTGCCCCCTCCTACCCCGGCGGACTCGCCCTCGGCCGCGACGGCACCGCCGTCATCGGCCGCTCCACCGACGAGGAGGGCTCGACGATCCATGTCGTCCGGCCCGGCCAGGACCCGGTGGAGATCTACCGCCACCGCGAGTCGGCCGGCGTCGGCGCCCTCTCCCACGACGGCTCGCTGATCGCCGTCGAGCACACCGAGCACGGTGACGCGATGCACTCCGCGATCCGCGTCGTGCGCCCCGACGGCTCCACCGTCGCCGAGCTGGACGACACCAAGGGCGGCACCGAGGAGCTGGGCCTGTCGGTGATGGGCTTCGCCCCGGTCGACGGCGACGCCCGGCTGCTGGTCGGACACCAGCGCCGCGGCCGCTGGGAGCCGATGATCTGGAATCCGCTGACCGGCGAGGAGACCGCGCTCGCCATAGAGCTGCCCGGCGACGTCGGCGCCGACTGGTATCCGGACGGCTCGGCCCTGCTGGTGGAGCACGAGTTCCAGGCCCGCGGCGAGCTGTGGCGGTACGTGCCCGAGGACGGCGAGCTGACCCGCGTCGAGACCCCGACGGGCACCGTCTCGGGAGCGACGGCCCGCCCCGACGGCACGGTGGAGTTCCTGTGGTCCTCCGCGGCGCAGCCCCCGGAGGTGCGCTCCACGAGCGGCGCGGTCGTGCTCGACCCGCCCGGGATGAAGGCCCCCGGCTCTGTCCCGGTGACCGACATCTGGGTCGAAGGGCCGGGCGGCCGCATCCACGCGCTGATCCAGAAGCCGGCAGGCGAGGGCCCGTTCCCGACCGTGTTCGACATCCACGGCGGCCCGACCTGGCACGACAGCGACGCCTTCGCCTCGGCGCCGGCCGCCTGGGTGGACCACGGCTTCGCGGTCGTGCGGGTCAACTACCGCGGCTCGACGGGTTACGGCCGGGAGTGGACGGACGCGCTCAAGCACCGCGTCGGCCTGATCGAGCTGGAGGACATCGCCGCGGTCCGCGACTGGGCGGTGGAGTCCGGCCTCGCCGACCCGCGCAAGCTCGTTCTCTCCGGCGGCTCCTGGGGTGGGTACCTGACGCTCCTCGGCCTCGGCACGCAGCCGGATTCCTGGGCGCTGGGCCTGGCCGCGGTCCCCGTCGCGGACTACGTCACGGCGTACCACGACGAGATGGAGGCGCTGAAGGCGATGGACCGCACGCTCCTCGGCGGCACGCCGGAGGAGGTGCCGGAGCGCTTCGAGGCCTCGTCCCCGCTGACGTACGTCGACGCGGTCCGCGCGCCGGTCTACATCTCCGCCGGGGTGAACGACCCGCGCTGCCCCATCCGCCAGGTGGAGAACTACGTCGACCGCCTCAAGGACCGCGACCACCCGCACGAGGTCTACCGCTACGACGCGGGCCACGGCTCCCTGGTCGTGGAGGAACGCATCAAGCAGCTCCGCCTGGAACTGGACTTCGCCCGCCGCTACCTGGGAGACGTATGACCATTATCTGAGGGCCGGGGAGGGGGGAGGGGGCGGGGGGCGGGGGGGGGAGGCCCCCGGGAAGCGCTCCAACCGAGCCGGCCGGGCAGCCGCCCGCCGGGCCGCCCCTCAAGAGCCGGAACGGACCTTCGGCTCAGCACCGGACTCAGGAACGCTGCCCGACCCCGGCTCAGCCGCCGATCCCGGCTCAGCCGCCGATCCGGGCTCAGCTCCCGGCTCAGCCTCGGCCGCCGGCCCCGCTCCAGGCCCCTGCCCCGCTCCCAGTCCCTCCGTCGGGATGCCCAGTGCCGCGTCGCGGGCCGCTTCGGACTCGCGGCGGAAGAGGCGGAACCACATGAAGAGCACGAAGCCCGCGAAGACGAACCACTCGCCGGTGTAGCCGAGGTTCTGGAACGCCTTGAGGTCGAGTCCGCTGCCCTCGGCCGCGGCCGGCGGCACGGCCTTCATCGGCCCCTGGGCGTGAGAGACCGTGATCCAGGCGTCGTACACGTCGTACGGCACGATGTTGACCAGCGACGCCGCGCTGATCATGCCGAGCTGTCCCTGCGGCAGGCCGCCGCCGGTCTGTACGCCGTCCGTGCCCTGGTTCTCCGACGCCTGCAGCGCGCCGGTGACGGTCACCTCGCCATGCGGCGGCGCCGGTACCTTCGCCGTATCGGCCTTCGCGTCCGCGTCGCCCGGCAGCCAGCCGCGTACGACGGGCAGCGCCTTGCCGCCGTCCGTGCGCAGCAGCGTCAGTACGTAGAAACCGGTGCGCTCGCCGAGCTGCCGGCCGGGGACGAGCAGCTGGTGGCCGGTGTCGTAGTGCCCGGTCGCGGTGGCGCGCCGGCCGGAGGTGTTCTTGTCGACGGGCAGCAGCCGGGTCAGCGGGCGGGCGGCCGCGGTCTTGGCGTCGGCCGCCTGGTGTTCCTGCTGCTGGTGCGTGTCGACGCGGTCCTCGAAGCGGCTCAGCTGCCAGCTGCCCATGAAGACGCACACGGGGATCGCCAGCAGGACGAAGACGTTGATTCCCCACCATCGCGGGGTGAGCAGGAACCGGTACACACCATCAAAGGTACGGGCACGTGCCTCGTACCCGGACGGCGGGCCCGTACCTGACCCAGTACCGCCCCGCTCCCCGAACGACGGTCCTGCCGCCCGGCAGCGGCCCTACTGCCCCGGCAGCGGGCCCGTGCGGTACACCGTCCCGGCGCACGCGTCGTTGATCGTGGTGGCCGCGGCCGACGGCTCGCCGGCCTCCGGGGTGTGGCTGACCGCCACGCTGGCCGTTTGCGTACCGCCGTCCGCCGGCCCCTCGCTGCCGCCGCCCGCCTGGTCGCCGCTGCCGTCGGCCGAGGAGGGGTTCGCCGGCTCGCCGGAGCCCGCCCCCTCGGAGCTGCCGGGCGTCGGCGTACCGGGCGCCGCGCAGCCCGAAGGCCCGCCGCCCTCCGCCGGGATCCAGGCGAACTTCACTTCGTACGCCTGGCCGGGCTTCAGCACGATCTGGTCGGGGGCGACGGCCGGGTCCGGCAGGCCCGGCGCGGCGTCGCCCGCCGTGTGGTCGACGACCTGCACGCGGGTCGGGTCGGCGCTGCCCTGGGCGACGGCGATCACGCTGCCGCCGCCGTCGACCGAGCAGGTCGCGGTGGAGGTGTTGACGATCCGCAGGGCGCCGTAGACGCGGCCTTCGGCGTCGGGCGTGCCGAGGCTGCCGCTGCCGCTGCCGAGCTGGGCGCGCAGGCAGGTGGGCGAGGTGACGTCCATCGTCGCGGTCGGGTCGGCGGCGGGGCCGCCGGGCTCCTCGGCCCTGCCGTCCTTGGCCTTGCCCTCGTCCTTACCGGTCCGCTTGCCGTCCTTGTCGGTCTTCTTGCCGTCCTTGCCGGCCGGGCGGTCGCTGTGCCGTCGGCTCGTGCCGCCCTTGGTGCCGCCGGTGGTGACGTGCGCCTCGGAGCTGCTGGCGGCGTTGGCGCGGCGGTCGATGGCATCGTCTCCGCCGTTGGCGACGTGCAGCATGGCGGGCATGGCCGTACCGCCGAGGAGCAGTACGGCGGCCGCGCCGACCACGGCGTGCCGGCGGCGCCTGCGCCGGGCCGGTACCGCGCGGCGGAGCGTTTCGAGGGAGTCGGGGGACGGTGCCAGGTCCTGGACGGCGGACTGCAGGAGATTCCGCAGCTCGTCCTCGCCACCGCCTCCGGAACCACCGCCACCGAAGCCGGCCCCGCCGAGCCCGGTCCCGCCGAGCCCGGTCCCGTCGGACCCAGCCTCACCAAGGTCGGGCTCACCGAAGCCGCCGTCGGCGTCGGGCCCGCCACGCCCGCCGTCTCCCATGGCACTGTTCATGGCACCGTTGTCATCCGGCGGCGAAGCCGAAGCTCCGTGCGCTTCCCGCTGCGACTGCCCGTCCTCGCCGTGCGCTTCCCGCCGCGACCGTCCGTCCCCGCCGTGCGTTTCCCGCTCCGGCGGCCCGTTCTCCGGGCGCGCCGTTCCGTGCTGGCCCGGTGAGCCTTCCGATGCGGGCTCGTGCGGGCCGTGCTGCTTGCTGGTCATGCCGGAGCCTCCATGGCGACGCGCAGCGCCGCGATACCCCGTGAGCCGTACGCCTTCACCGAGCCGAGCGATATGCCCAGCGTCTCGGCGACCTGCGCCTCGGTCATGTCGGCGAAGTAGCGCAGCACGAGGACTTCGCGCTGGCGCCGCTGCAGACCGCGCATCGCCTTGATCAATTGGTCCCGTTCCAGCTGTTCGTACGCGCCCTCTTCGGCGCTCGCCATGTCGGGCATCGGCTTGGAGAGCAGCTTCAGCCCGAGGATGCGGCGGCGCAGTGCGGAGCGGGAGAGGTTGACGACCGTCTGCCGCAGATAGGCGAGGGTCTTCTCGGGTTCGCGTACGCGACCGCGCGCGGAGTGCACGCGGATGAACGCCTCCTGGACGACGTCCTCGCAGGACGCGGTGTCGTCCAGGAGCAGCGCGGCGAGACCGAGCAGGGAGCGGTAGTGCGCTCTGTAGGTCTCGGTGAGGTGGTCGACTGTCGTGCCCGCTGCCATCGCGTCGTCAGCGTTCCCGTGCTGGGACGGTGCCTGCGTGGGACGCGCGGCGGGCCAGGGGGCGATCACCGGCATGCCACCGGGGATGCGAGTACGCGACGGCCGCGCCACAGCCGCGCCGCCCGCGCTCCCAGGGCCGATTGCAATGCCGAGTACTTCTGCCACGCCTGTTGGACACGCTTCCCCCCGTCAGGGTTGTACGCGCAAGGCACCGTTTTTGGCGATGCGTTGAATGCCCTCATGCGTACCAGCTCTTCCCCGATGCCCCGTATTGCCCTTGCCCATAAGGGCGTTTTACGTACTTGCCGCGCCCCTCTCGAGGCCTTCGCCGTACGCCGTGCGTGCGCGTCGCCGAACCGTGCCGTGCCGAACGCCCAGGAGGGGCGGCGACAAAGACGCTCCCCGCGCGGCTGCGGTTGCAGCACGACGGGGAGCGAATGGCCGAGCGGTCCATCGGCCCTGATCAAGGGACCAGGACGCATGGTCCGCCCACAGGACCTTCACAAGTAATCATCGAATTATTACCCACCGGGCAGGCTCTTGGGGAGTGGGTTCTTCGAACTTCAAGTATTCCCTGACCGCCGGCTTCCGCCCGCCGGCTTTCGCCTGTCAGCTCCCGCCCATCAGCTTCCGCCCGTCAGCTGCCGTCCGTCAGCTCCGCCGCGACCACCTCGGCGATCTGCGCGGTGTTCAGCGCGGCGCCCTTGCGGAGGTTGTCGCCGCACACGAAGAGTTCGAGCGCGCGCGGGTCGTCCAGCGACCTGCGCACCCGCCCGACCCAGGTCGGATCCGTGCCGACCACGTCGGCGGGCGTGGGGAACTCCCCCTCCCCCGGGTCGTCGCACAGTACGACGCCGGGCGCCGCGGCCAGGATCTCGTGCGCCCCGGCCACCGTGACCTCGCGCTCGAAGCGCGCGTGCACGGTCAGCGAGTGCGTGGTGATCACCGGTACGCGGACGCAGGTCGCGGTGACCCGCAGGTCCGGCAGTCCGAGGATCTTGCGGGACTCGTTGCGGACCTTCAGCTCCTCGGAGGACCAGCCGTCCTCCTGGAGTGACCCGGCCCACGGCACGACATTGAGCGCCACCGGCGCGGGGAACGGCCCGAGATCGTCGCCGACGGTCCGCCGCACGTCCCCGGGTGTCGTCCCCAGCTCCGTACCGGACACCGCGGACAGCTGGCCGCGCAGCGCGTCGACGCCCGCCTTCCCGGCGCCGGAGACGGCTTGGTACGAGGAGACGATCAGCTCGCTCAGGCCGTACTCGGCGTGCAGCGCGCCCAGCGCGACGATCATCGAGAGCGTCGTGCAGTTCGGGTTGGCGACGATGCCGCGCGGCCGTACGCGGGCGGCGCGCGCGTTGACCTCCGGCACGACCAGCGGGACGTCCGGGTCCATCCGGAAGGCGGCGGAGTTGTCGACGACCACCGCGCCCTTGGCGGCGGCGATCGGCGCCCAGCGTGCCGAGACCTCGTCCGGCACGTCGAAGAGCGCGACGTCGATGTCGTCGAAGACCTCTTCGGCGAGCGCGAGGACCTCGGTCTCCGCGCCCCGTACGGTCAGCTTGCGCCCCGCCGAGCGCGGGGAGGCGACCAGCCGTACTTCGCCCCAGATGTCGGCGTGCTCGGAGAGAATGCCGAGCAGTACGCCGCCGACGGCGCCGGTCGCGCCGACGACGGCGAGGTTCGGCTTGCGGGCCGCACGGTCGTCCGCGCGGCCCGCCCGGGCCGCCGCCACCGGACCACTGTCCGGGAGCGGCGCCCCATGGGCCGGTGCCGGCAGCCCGTCGGCCGCCGGCCTCGGCCCATCAGCCGTTGTCATCGTCCGGTGCCGCCATAGACCACGGCCTCGTCGGAATCGGTGTCGAGACCGAACGCGCTGTGGACGGCCTGCACGGCCTCGTTGACGTCATCGGCACGCGTGACGACCGAGATGCGGATCTCGGAGGTCGAGATGAGCTCGATGTTCACGCCCGCGTTCGACAGCGCCTCGAAGAAGCCCGCCGTGACGCCCGGGTTGGTCTTCATACCGGCGCCGACCAGCGAGATCTTCGCGATCTGGTCGTCGTAGCGCAGCGAGTCGAAGCCGACCGACGGCTTGGTCTTCTCCAGCGCCGCGATGGCCTTGCGGCCCTCGGTCTTCGGCAGCGTGAAGGAGATGTCGGTCAGGCCCGTCGACGCGGCCGAGACGTTCTGCACGACCATGTCGATGTTGATCTCGGCGTCCGCGATGGCGCGGAAGATCGTCGCGGCCTCGCCCGGCTTGTCCGGTACGCCGACGACCGTGACCTTCGCCTCGGAGGTGTCGTGCGCGACGCCCGAGATGATCGCCTGCTCCATCGGCTGGTCCCCTTGCGGTTCGTTGCTGACCCACGTGCCCTTGAGCCCCGAGAACGAGGACCGGACGTGGATCGGGATGTTGTAACGGCGTGCGTACTCGACGCAGCGGTGCAGCAGCACCTTGGATCCGGAGCTGGCCAGCTCCAGCATGTCCTCGAACGAGATCCAGTCGATCTTGCGGGCCTTCTTCACGACCCGCGGGTCGGCGGTGAAGACACCGTCGACGTCGGTGTAGATCTCGCAGACGTCCGCGTCCAGCGCGGCGGCCAGCGCGACGGCGGTCGTGTCCGAGCCACCGCGGCCCAGGGTGGTGATGTCCTTCTTGTCCTGGGACACACCCTGGAAGCCGGCGACGATCGCGATGTTGCCCTCGTCGACGGACGTCTTGATCCGGCCCGGCGTGACGTCGATGATCCGTGCCTTGTTGTGCACGGAGTCCGTTATGACGCCGGCCTGGCTGCCCGTGAAGGACTGCGCCTCGTGTCCGAGGTTTTTGATCGCCATCGCCAGCAGGGCCATGGAGATCCGCTCTCCGGCGGTCAGCAGCATGTCGAACTCGCGGCCCGAAGGCAGCGGGGAAACCTCCCCAGCGAGATCGATCAGCTCGTCCGTCGTGTCGCCCATCGCCGAAACCACCACGACAACCTGGTTGCCGTTCTTCTTGGCTTCGACGACTCGCTTGGCAACGCGCTTGATGCCCTCGGCATCCGCAACGGATGAGCCGCCGTACTTCTGCACGACAAGGCCCACGTGTGCTCGCTCCTCGCAACTGTCTGTCGGAAGCCCGGGTCCCTGCGGGTTCCGCAGGTCTGCGGGCGTTTCCGGACCCCTGTACAGGGGCCATGCGGTCGGCTCAGTCTATCGAGCAGGCGGAATCCGCCTCGCCAATACCACATCGTGAGACACATTGCTCGCTACCTGATCGAAACGGTCGACGTGCCGGTCGGGATCGCCCTTCGACGACCGACCTCAGCGTCCACCGCTCTGACCCGGTACGAGACGTCCCGTGTCCTTCTTCCGAGTATCTCCCGAAATGGCCGGCGTGGCGCACCGTCGCGCCCGCTCGGCAGGCCACCTGCCCGCTCCGGCCGGGAGCACACGGAAACGACCCGGAAACGTAAGCCAGGTCACAGGGCGTGCGGTGTTACGGCGGGGCGTACAGGGGCACGCCAGGTGGCTCACGCCGCCGAGCGACCCGCCGTACCCGCTGTAACAGCCGTACTCGCCGTAGCAGCCGTACTCGCTGTAGCCGCCCTCACGCCTGGTGCAGGCCCAGCGGTCCGGCGATCTCCGCCGCCATGACCTTCCCGGCCTCTTCCTCCAGGTTCTCCTCGCCGTCGGCACCGCTGTCGGTGTCCAGACCGTCCAGCTCGTCCAGCGGCTGGTCCAGGCGTACGTGCGCGACCAGCGACTGCAGGGCGCGCAGCGTGGCGCTCGCCGTCGGGCCCCAGTTCGACAGGTACGAGAACTGCCACCACCACAGGGCCTCGCTGATCCGCCCGGCCCGGTAGTGCGCGAGGCCGTGCCGCAGGTCGGTCACGATGCCGGCGAGGTCGTCGGAGATCCGGCAGGCCACGGGCGCGCTGCGCGGTACGTACGGGTCGAACAGCTCGTTGTACACGTCCACCGGGTCCAGCAGCGTCGCGAACCGCTCGCGCAGCTCGTCCACGTCCGGCTCCGGGCCGATGTCCGGCTCGTACCGGTCCTGCGGGACGATGTCCTCGTGCGCGCCCAGCCGGCCGCCGGTGAGCAGCAGCTGTGAGATCTCCAGCAGCAGGAAGGGCACCGCGCTGTCCGGCTCGTCGCCGCGCGCCACTTCCGTGACCGCGACGATGAAGCTCTCGATCGAGTCGGAGATCTGTACGGCGAAGTCGTCCGGGTTCTGCGTGGCGTTGTGCAACGTGGGATCAGACATCGAGAAGTCTCCGTCCTTCGAAGGCCCGCCCGAGCGTGACCTCGTCGGCATACTCCAGATCGCCCCCGACCGGCAGTCCGCTGGCCAGACGCGTCACCTTCAGCCCCATGGGCTTGATCATGCGCGCGAGGTACGTGGCGGTGGCCTCGCCTTCCAGGTTCGGGTCGGTGGCCAGGATCAGCTCGGTGACCGTGCCGTCGGCGAGCCGGGCCAGCAGCTCCCGTATCCGCAGGTCGTCCGGGCCCACGCCCTCGATGGGGCTGATCGCCCCGCCCAGTACGTGATACCGGCCGCGGAACTCCCGCGTCCGCTCGATCGCGACGACGTCCTTGGGCTCCTCGACCACGCAGATGACCGCGGGGTCGCGGCGCGGGTCACGGCAGACCTGGCACTGCTCGTTCTGCGCGACATTGCCGCACACGGCGCAGAACCGGACCTTCGCCTTGACCTCCATCAGCGCGTTCGCCAGCCGGCGGACGTCGGTCGGCTCGGCCTGGAGGATGTGGAAGGCGATCCGCTGCGCGCTCTTGGGACCGACGCCGGGCAGCCGCCCCAGCTCGTCGATCAGGTCCTGAACCACGCCTTCGTACACGGAACGCTCTCTCCCTTGTCCTTGTCCCTCGCCCGGGCCCCGGTCCTGTCTCCGGTGGTCCTGGTCTCCGGTGGTCCTGTCCGCCTGCTCCGTACGCTAGTTGGCCTCCCCGCCGAAGGGGAGTCCGTCGTTCGGAGTCTCCTGGCCGGCTACCGACCGGATGGCCGGGTACCGATCAGAAGGGGAGGCCGGGGATGCCGCTGCCGCCGCCGAGGCCCTGCGCGAGCGGGCCCAGCTTGTCCTGCTGCAGCTTCTGCGCCGCGGCGTTGGCGTCCTGAACGGCGGCGATGACGAGATCCGCGAGGGTCTCGGCCGTCTCCTCGGGCGTCGCCGCCTCCGGGTCCACCGCCTTCGGGTCGATCTCCAGGCCCTTCAGCTCGCCGGCGCCGGTCACGGTCGCCTTGACGAGCCCACCGCCCGCCGACCCCGACACGGGCGTCTGCGCCAGCTCCTGCTGGGCCGCCGCGAGGTCCTGCTGCATCTTCTGGGCCTGCTGAAGCAGCTGCTGCATATCGGGCTGACCACCGGGGATCACTGCGGACTCCTGCCGTACGACTACAAATGGGTGCGGTAGCCCGAGCCTACGTGCTCCGTGGCCGCTGCGCCCTACGCCGCAGGAAGGAGTACGGATGTACGTCTCCTCCGGGCCGCCACGAGCCTGCGGCGATTACGGAAAGCGACATACAGCGGGTTGATCTTCACTTTCCGTTCCCCCCGGCCCCCGCCGCGGACTCACTCGTTGTTGTACTCCTCTATGACCGTCGCGCCGAGCTCGCGGACGATGAGGTCGTAGCCGCTGAGGGCGGAGTCGACGAGGTCGGCGTCGTCCTCGGCCGGCATGTCCTCCTCGATCGAGAAGGGCGGGGGCTCGGGCTCGCGGTACGCGGGCTCGGCGGCCGGAGCCTGCGCCTGCTGGGCACCGGCCGAGGCCACGGCCTGCCGGGCGCGCTGCGCGCCCTGACCGCCGCCCGCGCTCCCATGCTGGTCGGGTGCGCCCTGCGCGGGCGGGGCCGGTGCCGCGGCCTGCTGCGGGGGTCCGGCCGGGGCGCCGCCACCGCCGTAACCACCGCCGCCTCCGCCGCCGAAGCCGCCACCTGCGGGCGCACCGAC
>NZ_JBEPFC010000044.1:0-46137 GCF_040301705.1 Streptomyces sp. NPDC000151
CACCCGGGCCGAGATGTCGGTCAAGCTCTCCGCCTTCGGGCAGGCCCTGCCCGGCGGCCACGAGCTGGCCCTGAAGAACGTCACCCCGGTCGTCGCGAACGCCGCATCGCCGCGCTCGCCGCCGACGGCCGCACCAACGCCGAGATCGGCGCCCTGCTGCACCTCGCCCGCCGCACCGTGGAGACCCACCTGACCAGCACCTACCGCAAACTGGGCATACAACGCCGCACCGCGCTGCGGGAGGCCCTGGACGGCGACGGCATCGGGGATTCCGACGACCGGCATGCGGGTTAGGGGTTCCTCGCCCAGTCGACGATGGTGTCCCAGTAGTGCTTGGCGATCGCGGAGCGGACGGCCTTGAGGTCGGGGCCGTTACCCACGACGGACCAGGTGCCGCCGCCCTCGACCTTGTCCGCGATCTGCTCCCGGAGCGGCGAGTCCAGGTGGTCCCGGATCAGCCGGAAGTCGGCATCGCTCAGGTCGGCCTTCGCCTCGTTCCCGGCCATCTGCGCCAGCACGTCGGGGATCCCCCGGCTGCCCGTCAGGCTCGTCACCAGGACCACGAAACGGGTGAAGTCCTCGCGCTGCTTGAAGTTGAGGTACAGCTTGTCGGCGTCGAAGCCCATGCGGCCCTGCATGGTACGGATGGAATCGGCGATCGCCGTGCGCATCCCCTGGCCCAGTTCCAGCCGGCGCATGGCGGTGTCGATGTAGCCGAGGAACGACTCCAGGTGGATCCGCTCCTCCACGGGGATCGGGTCGGCCGCCGTGTCCTTGCGGTTCTTGTCGGCGCGCAGCGCGCCGGTGGGATCGAGGGCGGCACCGATCGGGCGGGGACCCTGGCGGTTCTCGGTGGGGCGGAAATTGATGTTGTCGATGTCCGCGTGACCGGCCTCGTTCAGTTGCCGGTTGAAGTGCGGCTTCATCTTGTGCGGGCGCTCGTGGAGGTCGGCCTCCACCTTCCCGGGGCTGTGCTTCAGGCTGGTGAGCATGGCCGGCAGCGAATTCTCGATGGTGAGGTGATCGTTGGTCCGCTGGTTCCCGCCCTTGCCGGGCCCGGGCATCAGGTCGTAGGAGTAGTGCGCGAAGGCGACGGGTGAGGTGTCGAAGTCCATCACCTGCGCCCCGTTGCGCTCCTGTGTCTTCGTGTTGCCGGGCAGGTCGCCCGGGTCCAGGTCCAGGGGCAGTCGCTCGCCCGCGCGGACCGTCCCCAGCAGGGTGTAGTCCCGCCACAGGGTCGCCTCGTCCACGGTGACCGTGTCCCGCTTCGACTTCTGTACCCGGTAGTGGTCGCCGTGAAAGGTGAGCCGGCCGCGGGACCCGTCCCCGGCCGCCACCACGACCTGGCTGCCCGCCTTCAACGCGTCGGTGATGCGGGTGCGTTGCGCTCCGGCGATCGCGCGCTGCACGACGGGTTCCGCGGTCCCTCCGCCCCGCGTCGCCGCCGCGCCCTCCGCGCGCTGTACCGGTGCCGGGCCCGCCAGGGCGCGGGTCGCGTTGGCCTCGGCGGCGCGCTCGTACGCGTCGGACGGGTCGCTGACGCGCAGCCCGTCCCCGCGGTCGGTGCCGGCGACAGGCCCCTGGCGTTGCTGGATGACGTGGGTCAGCTCATGGGCGAGCGTGTGCCGGTCGGTGCCGCCGGCGCCGAGGACGATGTGCTCGCCGGAGGTGTACGCGCGGGCGCCGACCTCGGCCGCCGAACGCTGCGCGACCCCGTCGCTGTGCAGCCGTACGGTGGAGAAGTCCGCGCCGAGCCGGGCCTCCATGTCGCCGCGTACCTCGTCGTCGAGCGGCCGGCCCTGGCTGCGGAGCACGTCGTGCACGGCGGACCGCTGCACGGGGGCCGGGTCCGCGGTCCCGGCCAGTGCGGCCGTCACCGCGGTGTTGCCCGCGGCCCGTTGCAGCGCGGTGATGTCCCCCGCGGTGGGCCGCCCGCCCCGGCCGGTGAGCGCCGCCACCGACCGGGCGAGGCCGGGCCCCGCCTCCGTACGTGCCCGGGCCGATGCCGGCTCCCGGCGGCCCGTGCCCGGGGCCCGCTGCTGTTCCGTGTCACGCATGGTGGCACCCTCCTGTTCGCCCGGGAGTACTCTCCCCTCCCCCGGGCCTCATGAACTCGACGCCTGCGAGCGGCCGAAGAACTCGATCTCGGCGAAGGAGACCTGGTTGTCGGCGTTGGGCTGGTAAGAGGAGCGCACGACGAACCGTACGGAGCTGACCTCGCCGACGCGGAAGGGGACGCGCTGGGCGCCGCTGGCCTGGTCGAGGGTGAAACTGCGGGTGAGGTGGTGTCCCTTCGAGGTCGTGATGAGGGCCTCGACGCGGTGCGGGAGGGTGGCCTTGGTGAGGTCGGCGGGGCGCGCCGACTTGCCGGGGGTGATCAGCAGGTCGAGCAGGCGGACCGGCTCCTGGAACCGTGCCTCGATCCACTCGCCCTCCCCCGCCTGCGTGACGCCGGGTCCCCACCAGGTGTTGTTGTACTTGTCGAAGACCTTCTCGGGGCCGTGGTGCTGGTAGGAGCGGGACGCCGCGACGGTGTCCGGGCCGACCGGTGCCCGCTTGGCGAAGTGGTCGCGTACGGCGTCCACGGCGGTGCCGACGTTGAACGCGGCGGTCACCACCAGGGCGATCACGAGAGCCCAGGCGATCCAGCTGAGGATGCGGCCGAGGTCCCGGCGGAGGCGCGGACGGGACCCCGCCCAGGGCGCGGGACGGTTGTTGCGGTCCAGTATCCGGCGCCACCAGGGAAGCCGGACCGGGCCGTCCGGGCGGGCGGCGAGCGACATGGCGCAGCGGCGGCAGAAGTGCCGGTCGGGGCGATTGCCGGTGCCGCACCACTGGCAGGGGGGACCACCGTCCTCGTCGGGCGCGCCGACGGGGGCCTGTGCCCGGGGCCGGGCGGCTTCCGGCCGGCCGGGGAGCACCGGTGCCACGGAGGGTGCCGCGTCGGCACGTCCTTCGGGGTCCGCCACGGGCACGAGCAGCGCCCTGGCCCGCTCGTCGGCCGCCGCGGAGTCCGGCTGCTGCCGTTCGACGGGGACGGTCGCGGCGTCCTGGGACGTGGTGGTCCCGGGCGGACTCGAGGGCGTGCCGGACGGGCCCGGAGCGGCCGTGTCCGCCTCCTCCGGGCGAGCGGTCACCTGAGCGTCGCTCTCCTGACGGGCAGTCACCTCACTGGCGCGCTCGGGGTCGGTGTTCGTCGTCGGGGCCGCTGCCGGGCCCGGGCCCGGATTCCAGCCGAGTACCGCGCCGCAGCTGTCGCAGAAGGACTGGCCCGGTGCGGCACGGGTGCCGCACTCGGGGCAGTCCACCGGCCGGCGCCGGGCCTCGCCGGCGTCGGAGCCTGAGCCGGAGCTGCCGTAGCCGGCCGCCCGGCCGTCGTTGGCGGCGGGAGAGGTGGGGTCGGTCACCTGTCCGATGTCCTTTCAACTGCGGTCACCTGGACCGTGTAGGGCATGTGTGCGGGGCGGGCGGCTGCGACGAGCCGCTCCAGCCGGTGTGCGTCGGCCGGGCCCGGGTCGGGGAGCCGGAGTGTGACGTGCAGGCGGGGTCGGCGTTCGCCGGGTACCGGGCCGAGCGGCCGGGCGTTCCAGGTGGCGGCGCCGCTCTCGGTGATCTCCGGTGCCACGCCGAAGGCGAGCCGGATCGCCTCCTCCAGGCCGCGCCGGGTGCCGCGGATGCGGTGCAGATGTACGGCGGCGGCGACCGCGGCCCGCAGCTGTGCCGGGTCCTCCGGGAGGTCCGAGCCGCCGTCGGGCGCGGCGCCGACCCACTCGCCGAGCCAGCGGGTGAAGTCGGCCGGGGCGAGTGAGGGGGTGAAGTAGGCGTCCAGGCAGTCCAGGACGTTGTGGATGGGAGCGAGTACCTCGTCGAGCCCGGCGACGAAGCGCTGGGCCAGATCGTCCTCGGCGAAGACGGCGGGCAGCATGGCGCCCAGCGGCGCGGAGGAGCCCAGGCCGTCGATCGACCCCCTCATGACGCGTCCCCGATCACTCGTACGCGGTGGTCGAAGGAGAAGACCAGCGCCGAGGGGTCCAGGTCGATCCGGTCGGTGGCGTCGCCGCGCTTGCCGGTGAGCGGGTCGGCGGGGTGCAGCAGTACTTCGTCGACGAGTTCGACGCCGGGCACCCGCTGCAGGACCGCGAAGACCTCGCCGGCCTGCACCGGCCGCCCGAAGGGCCATCCGGTGCCGTGCGCGCCGCCGGTCAGCGGGTCCAGGTGGCGGTGGAGCGCGTCGTGGGCCTCCCGCCGCACCCGGTCGGTGTCGGTGCCGCGGAAGGCGTGCACGGTCGCGACGACGGTGACGCCCTGGTAGTACGGCGGGCCCACCGCCAGCCGGGTCCCGATCAGCCGCCGGTCGTCGAGGTAACGGGTGATGCGGTCGAGCAGTGCGTCGTTCGGTACGAGCTGTTCGAAGCGGAGCCGGCCGCCCGGGTCGGGCACGGCCTGCGGGATGACGAGGACGCGTACGGCGTGCGCGCCGTGTTCGTCCGGCTCGGCGGCCAGGCAGGTGATGCGGGCCGTCTCGGGCGCCGCGCGGCGGGCCAGTTCCTCGTAGTCGCGCAGGGTGACGGCCCGGTCCTGGGCGCTCAGCGCGATGGGCGCCCGGACCTTGGCCTCCTCCACGGTCTCCCCGTCCACCCCGCCACTGGCCGCCTCGCGGTTGGTGACCTCGGCGACGTACGGGACGGAGTCGCGCAGCACCTGGATGGCGCCGCGGGCGACGTTGCCCGTCCTGCCGCCGCCGGTGCGGTACCGGCGGGCGCGGATGACGGCGCCCTTGGGCGGTACGGCACCGTACTGGCGGAGGGTGCCGTCGGGTTCGCGTACGGCGGGGCCGAAGGCGACCTCGCCGGTGGCGGCGTCGAGGGTGACGTGCCGGTCGTCGGGGCCGGAGGCGGCGAAGTGCCCGACGACCTGCCAGTCGGTCCAGCCGTCGCGCTCGGCGACCTGGAGGTGCAGCGGGGGCGCGTCGCCGACCACCGGTGCGTGGGTGAGGCGCAGCCGGTGCCCCGGCAGCCCGGGGGACTCGCCGAGGAGTTCGTCGCGGACGGTGTCGGCGTGCACGGCGCGGGTGGTGCCGCCGATGGTGAACGCCTCGGCGGAGCGGATGGTGGGCGAGGTGGTGTAGAAGGGCTGGCCCGCGGCGGCTTCGGTGACCCGGCAGCGCAGCCAGCCGGCTTCCCGCCGGCCGGTGCGGGAGAGGACGTGGCCGCCGGGGACGTGCAGGACGACCTCGCCGGGGCGGTTCAGACCGCCGGTGGTGTCACGGTCGACCTCGCAGGCCACCCAGCCGTCCGCGGTCCACGCCTCCCAGGCCAGCGGGGGCTGCCGGGGGTCCACGCCGACGCCGTCGACGCGGCTTCCCAGGGTCAGTACCACTGCGCAGTGCGGTACGGCGGCGCTGAGCCCGAACAGCATCCGGTCGCCCGGGCGCGGCGACTCGGCGAAGCAGTGCACGTCCTTGCCCTCGACGAGGTCGGAGGTCCGCTCGGTCACCTCAGCGCCGTGCGGCTGGACCACGAGATAGGACAACTCGCTCGGCACGACCGTCAGTTCGGCCTCGGTGGCGAAGACGGCCGCTTCCTCGCTCTCGGTGCGCGCGGTGGCGACCTCGGTCCCGACGGCCAGCCGTACGGGCTGCTCCTGGGGTGCGGAGAGCCAGAACGTCACGTCGGCCCGGGCGGCGGACGGCGGGAAGAGCGTGATGCCGAGCAGGTCGAGGAAGGCCAGGTGGTTCTTCTCCGGCACCCGGTTGAGCCGGTAGACGACCTGGTCGGCCATGTGCGCGACGGTCTCGACGAGCGTGACGCCGGGGTCGGAGACGTTGTGGTCGGTCCACTCCGGGGCGCGCTGCTGGATGTAGCGCTTGGCGTCGTCGACGAACTGCTGGAAACGCCGGTCGTCGAGGTTCGGGGAGGGCAGGGCCATCAGCGGTCGCTTCCAATGTGCTCGTCGGGCGTACGGGAAAGAGGGTCGGGGCCGCCGGGCGGGCCGGCGGAGGGGGAGCCGGCCGGCTCGTCGTGCGAGGGAATGACGTAGAACGGGAAGACCAGGCTGCGCGGGTTGTTGGTGCCGCGTACCGCGTAGCGCACGTCGATGTAGAGCACGCCCTGGTCGTCGCCGGCCGTCACGGTGACGTCGTCCACCTCGATGCGCGGCTCCCAGCGGTCCAGGCTGGCGTACACCTCGTGCTGAATGCGGCCCGCCGTGGCCTCGTTGACCGGTGCGAACACCATGTCGTGGATGGCGCAGCCGAACTCGGGGCGCATCGGGCGCTCGCCCGGTGCGGTGGCCAGCACCAGCCGCATGGCCTCCTCGACCTCGCGCTCCCCGCTGACCAGGGCGATGCCGCCCGTGGGGCTGATGCGCAGCGGGAACGACCAGCCGGACCCGACGAACTGATCGGCCATCAGTGGGCCACCTGCCTTCTCTGTTCCGTGCCGTACCGGGTGATCCGCTCGGCCGTCACGGGATCGGGTACGGCTTGTTGTTGACCAGCACGACGCCCTGGAGCAGCAGCGTGGCGGCGCGGATGCCGACGTTGGCGACGGAGTTGACCTGGATCGTGCCGCCGGCGCTGACCGTCGCGGCGCCCACCGCCTTCAGGCTCAGCGCGCCCATCGCGTCCACGTTGACCGCACCGGCGAGGGACTTGAGGTTGACCAGCCCCCGGCCCTGGATGTTGAGCATGCCGCCGCTCTTGATGGTCAGATTGCGGCGGGCGCTCAGGTTCAGGTCCGTGCCCGCCTCGACGGACACCGAACGGCTGCCCTTGATGGTGACGCTGCCGGAGCTGTTGATGGTGATCTCGGTGCCCGTACGGTCCAGATTGACCGTCAGCTTGTCGTCCCCGGTGCTCAGCCGTACGCCGCGCTTGCCGCCGGTGCGCTGGTCGAGCAGGTCGATGCGGTTACCACTGCGGTCGGCGACGGTACGCCGGGTGATGGTGCCCTTCGTGGCGTCGTACAGCGGCACGTCCACCGGATCCGGCTTGTCCCGCCCGTTGTAGAGTCCGCCGATCACATACGGATGGTCCAGAGTTCCCCGGTCGAACGCGACCAGCACCTCGTCACCCACGTCCGGCGTGATCACGCCCCCGCCCTTCACGCCGCCGAACTGCACGGTCCGCGCCCAGTCGCTGGTGTACTTGTCGTCCAGCCAGGGGAAGCGCAGCTTGACCCGCCCCTGCTTGAGCGGGTCCTTGACGTCGGTGACCAGCGCGTTGGCGACGCTCGGCAGTCGTGGCTGCACGCTCGTGCCGCCCGAGGCCAGGCCGTACAGAGAACGCCACTGCCGGCCGCTGACGGTCAGCAGGGTCTCGTAGTGCCGGCCGTCGCCGAAGGAGTGCCGGGCGGCGGTCACCGTGTACTTGCCCTCGAAGGGCGCCCCCACGTCCGCGAGCGCGACCGGGACGCCGGGCCGCAGCTTGGGGTTGCCGCGTACCGTCACCTCCAGTTCGGCGAAGGCGCCGGTCACGTCGTCGGCGAGCGCCTCGGCCGCGTACCGGACCTGGGCCTGGGTGTCGAGCGGGGTGTCGGTCTCCACCAGCGTGGCGGCGCCGAACGCGCTGGAGGCCCGGCCCGGCGTCGTCCCGATGGCCACGCCCGGCGTGGTGGCGGCCGTGGCCCGGCCGACCAGGTCGCGCTTGGTCGTCACGTCCCAGCCGCGCGCCTGCACCGAACTCACCTGGTCGGCGGAGGTGACCGCGGCCCGGCAGCGCAGGATGTCCATGCCCGCCTCCAGGACGAAGGGGCTCTTCTCGCTCGGCGTGCTCACCGGGGGCGCGCCGGAGGCCGGATCGGGCCGGAGGAACTGGAGCTTGCCCTTGGGGCTCAGCGACAGCACCCGCTCGCTCTCGTCCGCCAGCCGGCACACGAAGTCCCAGTCGGTGACGTTGGCCTGGGTGAGGAACTCGTACTTGGCGGTGGTGCCGTCGATCCGGCCGACCGGTACCCGGTCCTGGCCGGCCAGCTTCCGGACGATGTCGGAGGCGGTCATGGAGCGGTAACCGGCGACCCGGCGCTGGCGCAGCATCCGGTGGCCCAGGTCGTAACCCCGTACGACGGTGAACGTCCCGGTCCCGTCGTAGTCCGTCTCCAGCCCCGTCACCTCACCCGTGAGCAGCGGGGACTGGGCCCCCTGCCCGTCGGCCACCGGCGCCAGCACGACCTCCGTCCCGATCGTGATGCCCGCCTCACCGAGCAGCTTCCGCTTCGGGTCGCGGAAGGTGAGCTGGAAGGCTCCGGGCACCCCGGCACCGAAGTCGACCCAGCCACCGACGAGCAGCCGGGCGAGCTCCGGCCTCAGCGGCGCGCCGCCGACCTTGACGTGGAAGACGTTGGAGTAGCCGATCTGCGTCATCAGGAGCCGACCTCTTCAGCGGCGGGGAGCATCAGTTCGGTCCCCGGCCGCAGCTGTGCGGGATTGTCGATGTCGTTGGCCTCGGCGATGGTGCGCCAGGCGGTGGCGTCGCCGTACTCCCGCCAGGCGAGGAACTGCAGCGAGTCGCCCGCCACCACGCGGTGCACCCGGCGCGCGGTGAGCGCGCCGGAGGTGGGGTTCTGGCCGGAGGTCCGGCTCGGGATCTCGTGCAGGTGCACCTGGCAGGTGGCCCGGATGGGCACGCCGGTGGTGCCGAAGAGGGTGTACGAGGCCTCGACGGCGCTGACGTACGCGGTGAAGCGGGCAGTGGAGAACGACCCCCACTCGAACACCACCCACGGCGTCGACGGCTGCTTCGCCGCGATGCTGGCCGAGGTCACCTCGCAGCAGGAGAACAGCGCCTCGACGTTCTTCCGCACATCGTTGCTGTCCGGATTCCCGGACCGGTCCAGGAACACCTCCACCGTCATCTCACGGGGCGCGGACCCCATGAACTCCGGGAGCGCGCCGTCGCGTACGGCGGCGGTCGGCGTCGTCTTCCACTCGGCGCGGCGGCTCAGCGCGAGCTGCCCCGGATTGAAGTCGAAACTGAAGGTGCTGATCAGACCGCCGGGCTTGGTGCTGTACCCAAGGGGCGGCTGGTGGATGGCGAGCGTGGCCCGCACCAGGCTCTTGCCCGCACCGCCCTTTCCCCTGCCGGCCATCTACGCCGCCCCCGCGTCCGTGAAGCCGTGGTGCGCGATCTCCAGCGTTTCGGTGGCCACGGCCGGGCTGGCCGGGTCCAGGGAGGGCCCGCGCCAGCTGACCGGCAGCACGTCGAGCAGCCCCCACCGCGCGACGACCGAGCCGTCCGCGCGCAGCGCCGCGATCTGCGCGGTGGGGCGCACCGCGCCGCTGGTGACGGAGGAGATCCACGCGGCCACCTTGGCGGTGTCCGGGGTGAGCGGCCGGGTCAGCGTGATGTGCGAAAAGCTCACGCGGGAGGGCAGTTGCCACACAAACCCGTTGTTGCCGCCCTCCTGCCGCTGCTCGATCTCCACCTGCGAGGAAAGCCCCTCGCATCCGTTGAAGTCGCCCAGACTCTCCCCGTCGATGGTCAGGTTGAAGAAGATGGTGGAGCCCGGATCCTGGTCCTGAGGCATCGGGTGGGCCTGGCCTTCCTGGTGCTGCGTACTGCTTGGCGCTTGCTGTTTTGCGGGTTATGCGGGTGGGGCGGTGCGGGGCGGTGGTCATCGGCGGGGGTCGCGCAGCCTGCCGATCCGTTCGCGGTCGAGCCGTAGTTCGGTGCGCAGCAGCCGGGTCAGCGGGCCGATGAGCCGATGCGTCAACTCGTCCACCTGCCCGTCCGACAGCTCCCGGGGGTCGAACCCACCGGACCGCGCCCCCGCGCCCCCGCCCTTGCCCGACCCGCCCTGCCGCACGTCCCGCCCACGGGCCGCCCGCTGGACGACGGCGGGAGACTGGGGCGCGGGTGGCGGTGGCGGGGCGGGCGGGGTGTTCTGTACGGGAGGGGGTGGCGGTGCGGGTGCGGGTACCGGTGCCGGTGCCCGCTGTACCGGAGGTGGTGGCGGTGTCGGTGCCGGTGTCCGCTGTACCGGCGGTGTGACGAGCGGGGTGGCCGGTCGCGGCGCGGACGGACGCACGGTCGGCGTCACCGAAGGCGTCACCGCCGGCGTTGCGGACGCCCGCTGTACGGGGAGCTGCACGGACGGCGCCGAAGCCGGCGCTGCCAGCGGCACGGCGGCCCGGTCGCGGTCAGCGGTACGGGCAGCGGTACGGGCAGCGGTACGGGCACGGTCACCCCGCGGCTGTGCCGGGCGCGTGTCCGGCGTACGCATGGTGGGCGTAGCCGCGGTCGTGGGCGTGGGCGCGGTCGCGGTCGTGGGCGCGCTCGTGGGCGTGGCCGCAGTCGCGGTCGTGGGCGCGGCGGGCGGCGCTGTCAGACGCTGGGCCTGCGTGGGAGGCGTGACAGCACGCTGGACTGTGTCCCCGGGGCCGCCTGATCCGGCAGCCGCACCGGTCCTGACGGTCTTGGTGGCCTTCCCTGTCCCTGTGGTACTCCCCGGGCTGACGCGTCGCAGCGCCACCGGCTTCGGACCGCTCTGCGGGGCGGGCGCGGTAGGCGTCACCGGCGCCTCGACATCGGACCGAGCCGGGCGCACCAGCGGTGCCCCCAGCCCTGACACCGGCCGCTGCCGAGCAGCCGTTCGCCCACCGTCCCGCTTCGCGGGAGCGGGCGCGGGAGCGGGAGCAGCCGTGGACACGGGAGCGGGCGCGGGAGCAGGGGACGTGGCAGCCAGTCGCTGGACGACCGGCCGGTCACCGGCTTCGGCGCGTGGCTGTGGCTTCGCCGCTGCGGGCGGTGCCGACACCGGGGCGCCGAGTCCAGGACGGCGTACCGGAGCCGAGGTCGAGGCCGGGGCCGGGGCCGAGGTCGTCGGAGCAGCCGGAGACGCTACAACTGCCGCCGTGGACGCGGAGGTCGCAGCGGCGGGGGGCGTCGGGCCGACGGGAGCAGCCGGACCGGTGGGAGAAGCCGGGACGGTGGGCGATACCGAAGCGGTGACGGCTCCTGGCGTCTCGCCGCCATCGGCCTTGACGGGGGCGCCGAGCCCGGCGGGCCTGCCCGACCGGCCAGGCCTGACAGGACCCATCGGCCCAGCAGCCGGTGCCGGCCGAACCGGCTGAACCGGCCGAGCGGCATCAGCGGGCCCAGCCGGGCGAACGATCTCACCCGGCTGAGACGAACGAGCCCGCTGTACCGGCTGAACCGGCTCAACCGGCCGTTCCGACCGGGCCGTCGCGGGCCGCTGAACGGGAGTGACGGCCTGCTCCGGCACGCTCGCCGACGCGCTGCGCTCCGCAGACCGCTCCGCAGAGCGCTGCACGGGACCGACAGGCGCCGACGACAACGGTACGGCCGCCTCTCCCGGCGGGACCGACACAGCCGTCCGTACCTGCGGTGTCGGTGGCACGGGTACGGACGTCTGCCGCGGCGGTACCGGAGCGGACTCCTCAGCGACCACACTTTCCTGCGAAGCGACCGCGGCGACTGCGGCGACCGCAGCGGCCGGAACAGCCGCCTCAGCCACCTCGGTTGCGGCAGCAGGCTGCCGCACCGGCTCAGGCGCCGGCTCGCTCGCCGTCCTCCGCACCGGCAACGCGGTCGGCAACGTCCTGCGCTGCACAGTGCCGGGAACCGACGCCTTGGTCAACGATGGCTTGGCAACCGCCGCGGCCTCTCGGGACTCCGCGGCCGTCGTGACAGCCGCAGCCGCTGAAGCGCCTACAGGCCGAGAAGCCGCCACAGGCCGCGAGACGTCCACGGACCGCGAACCCGCGACCGGCCTCGTCCCCGCCACAGGCAACGAAGCCGCCACAGGCATCGAAGCCGACTCGGGCATCGGCCCCGACTCGGGCATCGGGCCCGCTCCAGGCGTCGGTGCCGCTTCAGGCGCCGAAGCCGTCGTGCCCGGCCCGGACACCGCAGGCGGCGTCGCGCCCGTCGCAGCGCGACGAGCCGCAGCGCGAGGAGCCGCAGCGACCACCGGTACGACCCGCGGCCCCCGCGCCCGCTGAACCGAGGGGGACCCACCGGACAGCAAGGGCGAGGCAGAGGGCGAGGCGGAGGGAGAAGGAGAGGGAGAGGCAGAGGGCGCACCGGTCACTCCGGCCTCGCCTGCCGCCCCGGCCCCAGCTACGAGCCCGTGCCCGTGTTCATACCCGTGCCCGTGCCCATGCCCGTACGCCTCACCCTGCGCGTCCTCGGCCCGTACCACCGGGAGGGACAGCGCCGGGTCGCCGAGGCCCCGGACGGACGTCGTCGCGGGGGTCAGGGCGTCCCGGATCAGTCCGGCCGGCGCGCTGTCGAGTACGGCGTGCGAAAGCGTGCCCATGAACGCAGGGCTCTGGAAGGACGCCAGCGACGCGGAGAAGTCGGCCGAAGCCACCGTGTGCCGCGCCGGATGCGCCACCGCGCGCTGGATCGGCGGCAGCCCGGCAGGGCCCGTCGCACCGACGGACCCGGACCCGGACACCGGCCCGGCAGCGGCCACAGCCCCAGCACCGGGGCCAGCGCCCGTACCCGCATCGATCCCCGCCACATCGCCCCGGCCCCGCCGGAACCGGTCGAGCATTCCCATTACCGCTCCGCCTCCGCGCGGGTCACCAGCGTCGCGATCTGCTCTACGTACCGGCGCCGGTCGCGGTGTTCGAGGTCCAGGATCTCCTCCAGGCTCCAGTGGAAGTGGTAGGCGATGTACGCGATCTCCTCATGCATGCGGTCGGTCGCGTACGTCACGATTCCCCCAGGCGGCTCCCGCCGAGTTCGACCTCGAACGGCTGCTCGCAGTGCGGACACGACACCCCGGCCCGCGTGTGGCCCTCGGCGTTGATCTGCCGGTAGAAGTCCTGCAGGAAGGCGAGGTCGGAGGCGAACATGTTCTCCACCACGCCGTCGTGCACCAGCGGCAGCGAGCCCAGCCGGGTGATCACCCGGCCGAGCAGCACCACCGACAGATAGGCCGGGTTCTCCTGAACCCGCAGATCCCGCAGCGGTACCAGTTCGTCCTTGGCGGTCGCTAGGCGCATCACCCCGTCCCGGTGGACGGTCCCCGACTCGTCGACGTAGCCGCGCGGCAGCTCGAAGGCGAACTCGGTGCTCAGGCTGCGCCGCTGCGGCGCCGCGGGGGCGGCCGCGGGCGGGGGCGCGATTCCGGTGGCCGCGGCCCCGGTTTCCGGACCGGCTTCCGGCCCGTCTTCGGGACCGGCAGCCGGCGCCGCCGCGGCGGGCGACCTGGGAGCGGTACGGCGCATTACTCGATGACCAGTTCTTCGAACGTGATGGTCACGGTCTCGGTGAGCGCGGACGCCTCGCCGGCCTTCACCGTGCTGGTGTCGACCTTGCTGCACCAGGCGTTGCGCATGTTGTACCGCTTGACCGGGTTGTTCTGATAGTCCATCACCATGATGGTGGCGTTCTTGCGGGCCGTGCTCATGACCCCGGCCACCGACTCGGTGATCCACTGGTTGAAGGCCGCGGACTGGGTCATGCCGCGTACGACCGTGCAGGTGCCCGCCTTCTTCACGCCGGGCAGCTTCTTCGTGACGGGCTTGCCCTGCGCGGAGACCTGCTGGTACTCGATGACGTCCTGCTCGATGGTCAGGCCGTTGACCTCCTGGAGGTACTCGACCATCACGCCGTCGATCTGGAGGCCGAAATTATGTGAGGTGAGGGCGTCACCCGGCTGGAGACTCATGGGTCGTCCGGTGTCCTTTGCTGATTACTGATCGTGCGGAGAAGAGGTGCGGAGGGGAGACAGGGGCTGTTACTCCTCCAGCTCGCCGCTGCCGCTGGAGAACTGGGCCAGTCGGAAGATCACGAACTCCGCCGGCTTGACGGGCGCGATGCCGATCTCGCAGATGACCCGCCCGAGGTCCACCGACTCCTGGGGGTTGGTCTCGGCGTCACACTTGACGTAGAACGCCTCCTCCGGCCGGGAGCCGAAGAGCGCGCCCTCGCGCCACTCGGTGACGAGGAAGGCGGAGACGTTGCGCCGGATCCGCGCCCACAGCTGCTGGTCGTTCGGCTCGAACACCACCCACTGGGTGCCGATCAGGATCGACTCCTCCAGGTAGTTGAAGTACCGACGGATGTTCAGGTAGCGCCAGGCCGGGTCGGAGGCGAGGGTGCGGGCGCCCCAGACGCGGATGCCGCGGCCCGGGAAGGCGCGGATGCAGTTGACGCCGATCGGGTTGAGCAGGTCCTGCTCGCCGCGGGTGATCTGCATCTCCAGGTCGACGGCGCCGCGGACGATCTCGTTGGCGGGCGCCTTGTGCACGCCGCGCTCGGAGTCGTTGCGGGCCCAGATGCCCGAGATGTGGCCGCTCGGCGGGACGGTGCGCGACTCGCCGGTGGCCGGGTCGAAGACCTTGATCCACGGGTAGTAGAGCGCCGCGTACTTGGAGTCGTAACCGGCGGTCTCCTGGCGCCAGACGCGGATGCCGCGGGCGTTGAGGCCGGGCGGCGGGTCGATGACGGCCACCCGGTCGCCCATCAGCTCGCAGTGCGCGATCAGGCCGAGCTGGACTGCCTTGACGGCTTCCAGGTCGATCGCGCCGCGCTGGTAGGCGGCCATCAGGTCGGGGACGGCCACCATCGAGATCTCGTCGACCGCTTCCAGGCCGCCGAAGCCGGTGCGGTCGGCGGAGTCGCCGAGGTACTGGGCGGGGCCGGGGTGGCTGCCGTCCGCCTCGCCGGCAGCGGGGGCGGCGGCCGGGGCGGGAGCCGGCGCGGGCAGGGCCACGGTCTGGTTCTCGGGGCGGGCCAGCTGCGCGGCGGGGGCCGCCTCCTGCACGGAGATCAGCTGGGAGCGTTCCTTGACCTGGGTGACGACGTAGTTGCGGCCGCCCTTCTTGGCGGTGACGTCGAAGGTCTCGGCGGTCTTGCCGCCGTCCTTGACGATCAGCCGGAACCGCTCGGCGGGACCCTCGCCCTCGGCGTCCGCCACCTCGACACTGAGCCCGTCGCCGCCGCTGCCGGGCGCGAGGGCCGCGACCTTGAACGTACCGAGCGCCTGCGGCTCACCGGGCGGCAGCGCCGCGGGGGTGGTGGTCCGGCCGGCGACGGCGGCCGGTGCCTGCCCGTTCTCGCCGCCCTTCGCCCCGCCGACCCGCACGATGTACGCGGCGGAGCCACCGTTGTTGAAGAAGCCGTAGACGGAGTGCGCGAGGTAGTACCCGTCGGTGAACTCACCGAACTCGGCGACGTACTGAGTCCAGTTGGTGACCAGCGTCGGCTTGTTCAGCGGTCCGCTCGGGGCGAGTCCGACGAAGGCCGCGACGGAGGTGCCCACCCCCTCAATCGGGCGCGAGCCACCGGCCACCTCCTCGACGTAGACGCCCGGCGACAGGTACGACGACATGCTCTGCTCTCCTCGCGATGCTGGACACGATCCGAGATCACCCTCCGGGACGGTCCGCACCCAGGTGAACGTCCTCCGGTTCCTTCTTCAGGGCAGCGCCGGTGCCCTGAAGGACAGCAACCCGATGTCCCTGCCGGCCGTCCCCGGCCGTCCCCGGTGCCGCACGGCCCGCCGGTTGCGTACCAACAGGGCAGAGTGCGGCGCGCGTTCGGGCATCACTCCTGCCCCGTGGCCTCCTGACCTGCGGCCGGGCCCTGCCGTAGCGTCGCGGGCGTGAGCATCTGGACCTCCCTCGAGCCCTCGTCCGCCACCGTGGACCCCGGCAACACGACCTCCGTACGGCTGAGACTCCGCAACACCGGCGACGTCGTCGACGAGTACCGCTTCGTGCCGGTCGGCGACATCGCGCCGTACGTGACCGTGGAACCCGCGACGGTCCGGCTGTACCCGGGCACCACGGGGACCGTGGAACTGACCTTCGCGCCGCCGCGCACCCCCGACGCCACGGCCGGGCCGAATCCGTACGGCGTGCAGGTCATTCCCACCGAACACCCGGACGCCACCACCGTCGTCGAGGGCAACCTCACCATCACGCCCTTCAGCGAGATACGGGCCGAACTGGTCCCGCACACCGTCAAGGGACGGTTCCGGGGGCGCCCGAAGCTGGCCGTGGACAACCTCGGCAACACCAAGCTCACCGCCTCGATCGCGGGCGGCGACCAGGCTGACGAGCTGTCGTACGAGATCAGGCCGGCCAACGTACAGATCGATCCCGGCCGCGCCGCGTTCGTGGACGCCACCCTCAAGCCCCGCCAGATCACCTGGGCGGGCCACAAGCAGCAGCGGCCCTACAACCTCGCCGTGCGGCGCTCGGGCAGCGAACCGATGGCGGTGGACGGCACATACGTACAGCGCAGCGTCTTCCCCTACTGGCTGATGACGGTGCTGGGCCTGCTGCTCGCGCTCACCATTACGGGGCTCATCCTCTGGTTCACCTACCAGCCGGCGGTCAACACCAAGGCCCAGGAGAAGCCCGCGAACGGTGCCGCCGCCACGCTGCCGCCGCCCACGGAAGCCCCCAAGCCCGAGCAGCAGCAGACCGAAGCGCCCGCGGACTCCGGCGGCCAGGAGCAGAAGCCGGCCCCTCCGGCGAATCCGGCCCCCGCCAAGCCCGCCGACGGCGGGCCGGACAACGGCCTGCCGCCGACCCTCACCCGGGTGCTGGTCAAGAACGTGACCAACCAGACGTGCGCCGACATCCCCACTGACCAGGGCCGCCCCGACGGCCCCGTCAACCAGTCGGGGTGCAACAGCGCCACGTCCGACAACCAGCTGTGGAACCTGGACAAGAAGCTCGACCACGGCGGGCCGAACGGGGCGCCCGTCTTCGTCATCCGCAACGACAAGGACGGGCTCTGCATGGACCTGCCCAACTTCGGCGGCGCCCGCCCGGCGACGCGGGTGACGGAGTTCAGGTGCAACGGCACGCCCGACGACAACCAGCTGTGGTGGCTGGACAAGAAGGCCGAGGGCCGGTACTGGATCCGCAACGTCAAGAGCGACAACCAGTGCCTGGACTCGCAGGTGGCGGACAGCCAGGACCGCAACCTGAGCATCTTCCCCTGCGCCGACGAGGCCCACAACAACCACGAGTGGACCTTCCCCACCAGCAGCTGACCGGGTCCCCGTCCGTCAGGTCACCGTGAGGCCGACCTTGGCGGTGGCCGCCGAGCTGGTGCCCACGTAGAGGTCGAACGCGCCCGGCTCCACGGTGAAGTGTCCGCGGCTGTCGTTCGTCCAGAAGCCCAGGTCCTCGGCGCCGAGGCGGAAGCGCACCGTGGTGTGCTTCCCCGGCTCCAGGGTCACCCGGCGGAAGCCGCGGAGCCTGCGGACCGGCTGGGTGAGGGAGGCGGCGCGGTCGTGCACGTAGAGCTGTACGACCTCGTCGCCGGCCCGCTCGCCGGTGTTCCGCACCTCGACCGACACCTCCAGGGTGTCGCCCTTGCGCAGCGCGTCGGCGGCCACGCCCGACCGGCTGAGCTTCGGCTCGCCGAGCGCGAAGTCGGTGTAGCTGAGCCCGAAGCCGAACGGGAACTGCGGGCCGTCGGGCAGGTCCAGGTACTTGGACGTGTACTTGTTGTCCGGGTCGTAGGGACGCCCTGTGGACTCGTGGTTGTAGTGGATCGGGATCTGGCCGACCGTACGGGGGAAGGAGACCGGGAGCTTGCCGCCCGGGTTCACGGTGCCGAAGAGGACGTCCGCGATGGCGTGGCCTGCCTCGATGCCGGGGTGCCAGGCTTCCAGTACGGCGGGCGCCTGTTCCAGCCAATCGCCGAGGGTCAGGGGGCGGCCGTTCACGAGTACCACCACGAACGGCTTGCCGGTGGCCGCGACCGCCTCGACCAGCTTCTCCTGCGCGCCCGGCAGCGAGATGTCGCTGCGCGCCGCGGCCTCGCCGCTGATCGCCGGGGGCTCGCCGACCACGACGACGGTCACCTCGGCGGCCTTGGCGGCGGCGACGGCCTCGGCGATGCCGCTGGTGTCCTTGCCCGCCGCGTCGACGCCCTTCGCGTACGTGACCTTCGCCTTCGGCGCGGCCTTCTTCACCGCGTCCAGCACCTTCACCGCCGGGAACTTCTTCTCGGCGGCCGGGATCACCCAGGTGCCGAGCAGGTCGGCGGAGTCGGCGAAGGGGCCGACGACCGCGATCGAGGAGGCGCTGGCGGAGAGCGGCAGGACGGGCCCGCCCTTGCCGGAGTGCGCGGAGTTCTTCAGCAGGACCATCGAGCGGCTGCCTGCGGCGCGGGCCGCCTTGCGGGCCGCGGCGGACGGCTCCGTGATCTCGTCCTTCTCCTCGACGTAGGGGTGGTCGAAGAGGCCCAGTCGGAACTTCAGCTGCAGGACCCGGTACACCGCGTCGTCCAGCCGGCTCTGCTCCAGCTTGCCGGCGCGCAGCAGCTTCTTGCCGTTCTCGACGAAGTGGGTGCTGGTCATCTCCATGTCGACGCCGGCGTTCAGCGACAGCCGCGCCGCGTCGGCGCCGTCCTCGGCGAAGCCGTGCGCGATCAGCTCCTGCACGCCGGTGAAGTCGCTGACCACCAGCCCGTCGAAGCCCCACTCCCGCTTGAGGATGTCGGTGAGGGTGTGCGGGTTGCCGTGCGCCGGCACGCCGCTGATGGTGTTGAAGGACGCCATGACGGTCGCCACGCCGGCGTCCAGCGCGGCCTTGAACGGCGGCAGGTAGAGGTTGCGCAGCCGGGACTCGGAGACGTCGACCGTGTTGTAGTCACGGCCGCCCTCCGCGCCGCCGTACGCGACGAAGTGCTTGGCACAGGCCGCCATCCGGTCCTTGGCCTGGAGGTCCTTGGGGTCCTTGCCCTGGTACCCGCGTACCTTGGCGGCGGCGAACGCCGAGGTGAGGTAGGGGTCCTCGCCGTTGCCCTCCGCGATGCGGCCCCAGCGCGGCTCGTGGGTGACGTCCATCATCGGGGCGAAGGTCCAGTGCACGCCGCTGGAGCGGGCCTCCTTGGCGGACACCTCGGCGTCCGCTGCGGTGACCTCCGGGTCGAAACTGGCCGCCTGGCCGAGCGGAATGGGGAAGTTGGTCCACATGCCGTGGATCACGTCCAGCCCGAAGACCAGCGGGATGCCGAGCCGGGACTCCTCGACGGCGATCTTCTGCAGGGCGTTGGTGGTCTTCGCGCCGAAGAGGGAGAAGACCGAGCCGAGCATGCCCTTGCGCGCGGCGTCCTCGACCGCCTTGGTCTCGCCGCCGCCGGGGCCGGTGTCCCAGGTCCACGGCAGCTGCTGGAGCTGGCCGAACTTCTCGTCGACCGTCATCCGGCCCATCAGCTGCTTGATCTTCTGATCGTACGGACCGGAGGCGCGGGGAACGCCTCGTGCGGCCGGGGCGGCGGCCTGCGCGTTCCCCGATCCGAGGAGCCCGCCGACAACGGCTGTACCACCGGCCGCACTCAGAAGCGTGCGTCGTCGCATCCCCTGCATGAGTTCACCTTTTCGGCAATGGACAGGCTGCATTGCCTGCCCCGAATTCAGAAGGTGAATGGACGTTAAGTTTTACCTGACTGGCGGGTCAAGAGGCGCGACGCAGCTCCCCGTACCTGTCACTCGTCCGAAAGCTTGAGGTTCGGCACCCGCAGCAGCGCGACGAGGAAGGCCAGCAGGGTCACCGCCGCGCCCGCCAGGAACACGATGCGCATGGCGGCGACGTAGCCCTCCAGGAAGGGCAGCGCCAGGCGCGGGTCCAGGGTGCGCAGGAAGGCGGAGTCCTCCAGGTTCAGGCCGCCGTGCGGGCGCAGCACCCCGCTCAGCGCCCGGGCGTTGCCGGGCTCTTCGGCGAGCCGGCGCAGGGACGGGTGGCGAAACGCCTCGGCGAGCTGCTCGCTGATGCGCGAGCCGGCCAGCGAGAACAGTACGGAGAGGAAGGCCGCGGCGCCGACCGTGCCGCCGTTGGAGCGGAAGAAGTTCACCGAGGCGGTCGCCGCGCCCATGTCCGTACGCGGCACCTCGGACTGGGCCAGCGTCGTCATGGTCTGCATCGCCGCGCCCAGCCCCGCACCCATGAAGAGCATGCCGATCGAGACGTACCACAACGGGCTGTCCACCTGGAGCGTCGCGTACACGAGCATCGCGGCGGTGAAGCAGCCGACGCCCGTGACCAGGTGCACCTTCAGGCGTCCAGTACGGGACATCAGCCGGCCGACCGTCAGTGTGACGGCGACGTTGGCGACCGTGGTGGGCAGCATGGCCAGCCCCGCCGCCATCGGGCTCATGCCCTGGGCGAGTTGGAGGTACAGCGGCAGCGTGGTCATCGCGCCGAACATGCCGATGCCGACGATGAAGTGCAGCAGGGTGCCGAGGCGGAAGCTGCGGACGCGGAAGAGGCGGAGGGGAAGCAGCGCTGCCTCGCCCATGCGCCGCTCGATCAGTACGAAGGCGGCGAGTCCGGCCGCCCCCGTCGCATACAGGGCGAGCGCTGCCGGTGAGGCCCAGCCCCAGCTGCGGCCCTGCTCGGCGATGACGAGGAGGGGGACGACGCCGACGGCGAGGGCGAGCGCGCCGCCGTAGTCCAGGCGGTGCCGTACGGGCTGGTGCGGCACGCGGCGCAGTACGCGCGTGATCACTGCCAGCGCTACCGCGGCCAGCGGCACGTTGATCAGGAAGATCCAGCGCCAGCCGGTGATGCCGAGCACCGTGCCGCTGCCCGCGAACACCCCGCCGACCACCGGCCCGACGATGCTGGACCCGGCGAAGACCGCCATGAACCAGCCCTGGTAGCGGCCTCGTTCGCGCGGCGAGGTGATGTCCGCGATCACGGTCATGGCCAGCGACATCAGGCCGCCGCCACCGAGCCCTTGGACCGCGCGGAACGCGGCGAGCTGGTGGATGGACGCGGCGCATCCGCACAGCAGCGACCCGGCGGCGAAGAGCAGGATCGCGACCAGGTAGACGGGGCGGCGGCCGTGGATGTCGGAGAGCTTGCCGTACAGCGGCGTGGCGATGGTGCCGGTGACGAGGTACGCGGTGGTCACCCACGCCTGGGCGGTCAGTCCGTGCAGGTCGTCGGCGATGGTGCGGAGCGCGGAGGAGACCACGGTCTGGTCGAGCGCGCCGAGGAACATGCCGAGCATCAGGCCGGACATGACGATGACGACTTCGCGGTGGGACAGCCGCGCGGGCGGCCCGGCCTGGCCGGCCGGTCCGCCCGCGGGCTGCTGCTCCTGCTTGCGGAGCGCGTCGGAGGAGGTCACGCGCGCTCTCCGGCGAGCCTCTCCAGGTCGGCCACGGCATTCTCGATCTCCGGCAGGGCCAGCATCTCCAGCCGGGCCCGGCGCGCGGTGGCGGCGGCGCCGGAGTCGGCAAGAACCTGCCGGCAGACCGCGGCGATGCCGTCGGGGGTGCGGTCGGTGATCTGCCGGCCGAGGCCCAGCTCCTCGACGCGCTGTGCGTTGGGGTGCTGGTCGCCGAACTGCGGGAGGACCGCCAGCGGTGTGCCGGTGCGCATCGCTTCACGGATGCTGTTGAAGCCGCCGTGGGTGAGGAAGAGGTCGACGCACTCCAGGAGCAGCGGCTGCGGCAGCCGGTCGGTGACGTGGACGTGCGGCGGCAGCGCCGTGGTGTCGACCGGTACGCCGGAGGTGGCGACGATCACCGTGCACTCCTCCAGCCTGGCCGCGGCCTCGACGATGCTCTGCAGCGTCTTGGCGGGGTCGGGGAACTCGAAGGGCATCTCCGGCAGCTGTTCCCCCTGCTCCTGCCGCTTTTGGATCATGGGCAGCGCGGTGCCGATGGCGGCCCACACCAGCGGCCGGTCGGTGGGCAGTTCGGCGACCCAGTGGGGCAGTACGGAGCTGCGGTCCACGTTCACCGTCTGGCGGTACGCGAGGGGGCCCGGCAGGTGGCGGGCGAAGGAGAAGTCCGCCGGTACGTAGTCGACGCGCCCGTGTTGGACGATCGACAGCGGGTCCTCCTGGGCGGGCAGCCCGAGCTCGGCGCGCAGGGCGTTCAGGCCGGGGTGGATCTCCGCCGGGTCGACGACGTTGCTCGCGCCGGAGGGCGTGGGCAGCTGAGGGATGCCCAGTTCCTCGGCGATGAGGCAGGAGCTGAGGTCCATGCCGTCGCGCAGGATGAGGTGGGGGCGGAATTCCAGTGCCATGGGGCGCAGCGACTCGCGGAGCCGCTTGGCCATCGGGCCGGACAGGACCCGGACCATGAAGCGCATCATGGCGGCCTGCTGCTGTTCCGGGCCCAGTTCGGTCGTGTCCGCGGTTCCGGCCAGGTCCTGTGCCGGGTCGGCGAACGCCTGCGGCGAGAATTCCGGCAGGCAGGACACGACGTGCAGGTCGTCGTGGCGGAAGAGCGGGGCGAGCTCCTCGTTGGTCGCGACGCGTACCTCGTGTCCCGCTGCCGCGAGGGCCCGCAGCAGGGGCAGCTGGGCGCGGCCGTGCGAGGGACTTCCGAGGGTGGTGCACAAGACTCGCATGAAACGGGGCCTTTCGGTCGTCTGTGGTGGGGGGTGGGGCGCCGGGCCCCGGTCGACTGTCAGTGGTGGGCGGTAGCGTCTGTGGGAGTGCGGTGGAGGTGGGGGAGGGGCCTTTTCACCGTCGTTCCGGCTCTCTGGTGGATGGGGAGAGGGAGGGGCCCTGCCAGGAGTCCTGCCGGCGGTCAGCCGGCCATCGTGTACGGGCTGCCAATGCTCTGCCGGACGAGCCCGGCGCGCTCCAGCCGCTCCTGGACGAGGACGTTGCGGAAGTCGTGGACGATGCGGCCGTCGAGGCGGGCGGCGACCGCGTCCCAGTCCAGTTCGATGAATTCGGGCCATTCGGTGAGTACGAGGACGGCCTCGGCTCCCTCGGCGGCCTTCACCGGGTCGTCGACGAGGGTGACCAGGTCGCTCAGGTCGGGCCGGGTCTCGCTCAGCGCGGGGTCGTAGGCGTACAGCTCGGCGCCGCGTTCCCGCAGCTGCCGGGCGATGGCCAGCGCGGGCGAGTCCCGCAGGTCGGAGGTGCCGGCCTTGAACACCAGGCCGTACAGGGCCAGCCGTACGCCCGTCAGCGAGCCGTCGCCCCGCGAGCACTGGGCCGCGACGCGTTCCACGAGCCGGGTCTGGTGCTCGACGTTGGTCTCGATGGTGGCGCGCAGCAGCGGGAAGTCGATCCCGGCCGCCTCGCAGACGGACAGCAGCGCGTGGGTGTCCTTGGGGAGGCAGGAGCCGCCCCAGCCGGGGCCCGGCTGGAGGAAGGCGGCGCCGATGCGCGGGTCGTGGCCGATGCCCGCCGTGACGTCGCCGATGTCCGCGCCGAAGCGCTCGCACAGCGTCGCCAGGTTGTTGGCGAAGGACAGCTTCATGGCGAGGAAGAAGTTGGCCGCGTACTTGGTGAGTTCGGCGCTGCCGGCGTCGGTGACGACCAGCGGCGCCGCCAGCCGCACGTACAGCTCCGCGACCCGCCGCGCGGCCTCGGCGTCCGCTCCCCCGACCACGATCCGGTCCGGGTGCAGGAAGTCGTGCACGGCGCGTCCCTCGCGGAGGAACTCCGGGTTGCTCACCACGGACACGTCCGGCCGGCCGAGCAGCGCGGCGACCCGGTCCGCCGTGCCGACGGGCACGGTGGACTTGTTGACCACGACGGCGCCGTGCGGCAGCTCGGCGCGGATCTCCCCGGCGACGGCCTCGACGGCGGCCAGGTCGGCGGCGCCGCCCGCGCCCATGGGCGTCGGGAGGCAGAGGAAGACCACTTCGGCGTCGCGCACGGCGGCCGGGGTGTCTCCCACGAATTCCAGAAGGTCCGATTCCAGTCCCTCCCGGACCAGTTCCGGCAGGCCCGGCTCCAGGATGTCGACCTCGGCCCTCCGGAGCCGCTCGACCTTGCCCGGATCGGCGTCCGCGCACACCACCCGGTGTCCGAGGGAGGCCAGGCAGGCGCCGGTGGTCAGGCCCACGTAACCGGTACCGATGACGGCGACGCGTCGTTCAGTCACTGATAATCACCTTTTCGAATGATCGTCGGCGCCCGACTTTATGACACGGACCCCGGAGGGGGTCAACGATTGATGACAACGACCGATGACTTCCGGACACGGTCCGGATCCTGGACCATGTGCTGCTGAACGACGAGCCGAAGAAGGTACGAACACGTGGACGGATCGACACCGAAGGCGAAGAACGACACCGGCGCGCAGCCCCCGAGGACGCGCAAACACAACGCGGCGGGCACGCGCAGCGCCTTGATGGAGGCGGCCGCGCTGCGCTTCGGGAGGTACGGCTACGACGGCGCCAGCATCCGGGACATCGCCGGGGACGCGGGGGTCGACGCCGCCCTCGTGTACCGCTATTTCGGCTCCAAGGAAGCCCTGTTCGCGTCGGTGGCCATGGAGGACACCGCGATGTTCGACCCGTTGCTGGAGGTGCCGCTCGACGAGGTCGCCGCCTGGGTCTGCGGCTTCGTCACCGGCGGCCCGCCGGACGAGGAGATACCGCACCCGGTGCTGTCCGTGCTCCGCTCCTCCAGCCGCGAGGAGGCCGTCCGGCAGTTCCGCGACAAGGTCGCCGAGGTGTTCTCCGGCCGGTTCGCCGAGCGCCTGGAGGGACCCGACGCGGAGCTGCGCGCCGAACTGCTCGCCGCCTGGCTCCTCGGTACGAGCCTGATGCGCAAGGCGTTCCGTACGCCGGCCCTGGACGCGGCCACGGACGCCACCCTGGAAGCCCATCTCCGCGCCGGCCTCGCCGGCCTTCTCAACCCGCGCACCTGCGAGTGCGGTTGCGCCTGCCCGTGCGGCCTCTGAGCCCGCACTCCTGAACCGACTCCGTAAGGGGGCACGGTCGGCCGAGCCGACCGTGCCCCCTTATGCGTGCGCGCTAGACCTGATAGGAGTATTACTAATAGAAATAGTCGAGCGAAGGAGCCCGTCGTGAAGTTCTCGATGATCTTCGAGGCGCAGATGGCCGACCCGTCTCCCGCATCCGAGCGCCAGGTGATCCGGGACTGCGTCGAACAGGCCGTGCACGCCGAGGAGATGGGCTTCGACCGGATCTGGGCGGTCGAGCACCACTCGCTGACGCAGTACGCGCACATGAGCGCGTCCGAGGTCTTCCTGTCCTGGGTGGCGGCGAAGACCTCCCGCATCCGGATCGGCCACGGCGTGGTGACCATGCCCTTCGGCTACCAGCACCCGGTACGGGTCGCCGAGCGGGCCGCCATGCTCGACGTGCTCTCCGGCGGCCGCGTCGACATCGGCTCCGGACGCGGCGCCACCAAGCAGGAGATGTCCATGTACGGGGTGCGGCCCGAGGACACCTATCCGCAGATGGAGGAGGCGCTGCGGATCGTCAGCGCCGCCTGGCGCGAGGAGACCTTCGAGTGGCACGGGTCGCTCGACATCGGTCCCGGCGCGGTACTCCCCCGCCCCGTACAGGCTCCGCACCCACCGCTGTTCATGGCGTGCAGCAAGCACGACACCCTCAAGCTCGCCGCCGAACTGGGCATCGGCGCGCTCGTGCTGGGCTTCGCGGGCGCCGACGACATACGCGAGATGCGCAAGGTCTACGACGAGGCCATCGCCATGCGCGGCACCGAGCGCTTCGTCTCCACCGAGGTCAACGACCACTTCTCCGCGCTGTGCCCCACGATCGTCCTGGACGACGCCGACGCCGCCTACCGGATCGGCACCCGGGGCCAGCGGTTCTTCGCCGAGTCCATCGCGCACTGGTACGGGAACGGCCCGAAGCCGACCGTGTACGCGGAGGACGAGGACCACGTCGCCGCGATGGGGCGCCGCCGCGACGAGCTCGTCGCCAAGCTGCACGAGGCGGACATCCCGGCCCGCCCCGCCGACACCGGTACCTTCAACGCCGAGCACGCCTACGGCACCGCCGAGACGGCCATCGACTACGTCGAGCAGCTGCGCCGCATCGGCGTCGACGAGGTGATGTGCCTGGTCCAGATGGGGACCGTGCCGCAGGACGTGTGCATGGAGACCATCCGGCAGTGGGGCGAGAAGGTCATCCCGCACTTCCGCGCGCTCGAAGGGAACGCGGGCTGATGGCGGCACGGCTGGCCGGGAAAGTCGTACTCGTCACCGGTGCGGGGCGCGGACAAGGGGCCGCCGAGGCAAGGCTGTTCGCGGAGCACGGCGCGCGCGTCGTCCTGACGGACGTGCAGGAGGAAGCGGGCCGTGCGGTCGCCAAGTCGCTCGGCGAGCAGGGGGTCTTCGTCGCCCACGACGTGACCGACGCGGCGGGCTGGCAGCGGGTCGTACGGGCCGCCGAGGACGCCTTCGGGCGGGTCGACGCGCTGGTGAACAACGCGGCGCTGTGGCGCACCGCGCCCATCGAGGAGGAGAGCGAGGAGAACCTGCAACGGCTCCTCCAGGTGAACCTCGTCGGCCCGTTCCTCGGGATCCAGGCCGTCGTCCCGGCGATGCGTGCGACGGGCGACGGCGGCTCGGTGGTCAACATCTCCTCCACGGCGGGGCTGGTCGGCATCCAGGGCCACGCGTCGTACGGGGCGACGAAGTTCGGGCTGCGCGGGCTCACCAAGTCGGCGGCGCTCGACCTCGCCCGGCACCGCATCCGGGTCAACTCCGTGCACCCCGGCATGGTGGACACCCCGATGGTCGCGGGCGCGCTCGGCGCGGACGCCGGGGAGCGGGAGTGGCCGAACGTACCGCTGCGCCGGATGGGCCGCCCGGAGGAGGTCGCGGAGCTGGTGCTGTACCTGGTGTCGGAGGCGTCGGCGTACGTCACGGGCGCCGAGTTCGCCATCGACGGCGGGCTGACCGCGCAGTAGGAGCCCGGAAGCGCTGAAGCCCGCCGGTACCGTACCGGCGGGCTTCCTTGCTGGCTGTGGGGCCGGGCGGTCAGCGGGCCCCGAGGCCGGCCGCGATGGCGTTGACCGCGATCCAGCTGAACGTCATCGCGGGGCCGATGGTCGCGCCAGGGCCCGGGTACGTCTCGCCCATCACGGCGGCCGAGGCGTTCCCGGAGGCGTACAGCCCCTCGATGGCCGAGCCGTCCTCGCGCAGCACGCGGGCCGTCGCGTCGGTGACCGGGCCGCCCTTGGTGCCGATGTCGCCGGGGTGGACGGGGACGGCGTAGAAGGGCGGTTTGGTCAGCGGGGCGAGGTTGGGTGCGGGCAGGGTGGGGTCGCCGTAGTAGCGGTCGTAGACGCTGTCGCCGCGTCCGAAGTCCTCGTCGCGGCCCGCGCGGGCGAAGCCGTTGAAGCGGTCGAGGGTCGCCCGCAGCCGGTCGGCGGGCAGACCGGTCTGCGCGGCCAGCTCCTCGACCGTGCCGGCCTTCTTCACGAAGCCGTTCGCCGTCCACTTCTTCGGGAACGGCTGGCCCGGGAGCAGTCCCATGAAGACGTACCGGGCCTTGGAGGTGGCGTCGAGGATGAGCCAGGACGGCACGGTGGAGGCGCCGGGCCGGTCGTGCGCGTACATCGCGTCGACGAACTCGTGGTACGGCGCCGCCTCGTTGGCGTACCGCGCGCCGGACTGGTCGACGATCACCATGCCGGGGATGCCGCGGTCCGCGACCAGGAAGAACGGCTTCTCGCCGGGCGCCACCACGGACGGCGCGCCCCACACCTTGTCCATCAGGTCGGTCGCCGCGCCCGCCGCGACGGCCGCTTCGAGGGCGTCCCCGGTCTGCCCCTCGGCCGCCGCGCTCCACTCCGTGGAGGTGGGCGCCGGGAGGTGCTTCTCGCGCAGCCGCTGACTGTGCGAGAAGCCGCCCGAGGCCAGGACGACGCCGCCCCTCGCGCGTACGGTGATCTCGCCGCCGTGGCGGCCGACCCGTACGCCCGCGACCCTGCCGTCCTCCGTCACCAGGCCGGTGAGCGGCGCGGACAGCCACAGGTCAGCGCCGAGCCGGTCGAGCGAGTGCCGCATCCGGGCGATCAGCGCCTCGCCGAGGGCCAGCGGCTTGCGCCCGGCCGCCAGGGCGCCGAGCGCCCGTAGGCCCACCTTCAGGGACGTCCGCTTGCCCGCCCACGTACGCGCGGCCATGTTCAGGTAGCGGAAGTCGTAGGAGGTGATGGTGAGCCCGTACGTGGGCAGCCCGGCGCGGCGCATGGTGGCGCGCTGCTCCGGCGTGAGCCGCTTGAAGTCGAAGACCTCCGGTTCGACGGAGCGGCCCTGCGGGGCGCCGCCGAGCCGCTCCGGGTAGTAGTCGCTGTACCCGGGGGTGTACGTGAACCGGACGTCGGTCTTGTCGTGGAATTCGCGCAGCATGGCCGGGCCGTGCTCCAGATACGCGTCCTTGCGCTCCGCCGGTACCCGGTCGCCCACGGTCGCGTCGAGGTACGCGCGCGCCTTCTCCCGGGTGTCGCCGAGGCCCGCGGCGTCGAGATGGAAATTGCCCGGCACCCAGACCGCACCGCCGGACAGCGCCGTGGAGCCGCCGTACCGGTCGGTCTTCTCGACGACCAGCGCGCTGAGGCCGCGCAGCCGGGCGGTGAGGGCTGCGGCCAGGCCGGCAGCGCCGGACCCGATCACCACCACGTCGTACGTGTGATCCCAAGCATCCATCAGAAGGCCCCCACTGCGTAGCGGCTGCGGAAGTACAGGAGGGGGCGGCCGTCCTCGCGGGCGTCGAGCGCCAGGACCCGCGCGGTGACCAGATGGTGGTCGCCCGCCTCGTACACGGCCTGCAGCTCGCACTCCACGAAGGCGAGCGCGCCGTCGATGCGTACAGTCCTGTGCTCGCCCGTCCTCCAGGGCACCCCGGCGAACTTGTCGGGGCCGCTGCGGCCGAACGCGGCGCAGGTCTCGCGCTGGTGCTCGGCGAGGATGTTGACGCAGAAGCGGCCCGCGCGCTCGATCACCGGCCAGCTTGTGGACGCCTTGCCGACGGCCAGCATGACCAGCGGCGGGTCGAGGGAGAGCGAAGCGAAGGACTGGCACGCGAAGCCGGCGGGCCTGCCGCCCTCGTCCAGTCCGGCCACGATGGTGATGCCGGTGGCGAAACGGCCCAGTACGTCGCGGAATCCGGCGGGGTCCACCGTCGTCCCCCCGGTCAGCCGTTCCACCGGTGCCCCCAGAAGCTGTCGGCGGTGATCTCCTTGGCGACCCAGGTGGCGGGGTCGACGATCAAACCGTCCCAGCCGTACTCGACCTGGAAGCCGCCGGGCGCCTGGGCGTAGAAGGAGACCATCCGGTCGTTGGTGTGCCGGCCGAGGGTCGAGGAGATGGGGATGCCCGCGTCGTGCATGCGGTCCAGGCCGCGTCCCACGTCGTCGAGGGTCTCCAGCTCGACCATGAAGTGCACGATGCCGGGCGGCAGTTCGCCCGGGTACAGGCCGAGGCTGTGGTGGCGCCGGTTGGGGCTGAGGAAGTGCATCAGGTGGAAGTCCCGCTGTTCCTTGGCGGTGGGGACGGCCTGCGGGGGCAGCTTCATGGAGTCGCGCAGCTGGAAGCCGAGTACGTTCTCGTAGAAGTCCAGCGCCGCTTCGATGTCCGGGACGGGCAGGACGACATGGCCCAGGCCCAGATTGCCCTCGTCACCCGCCGTGCCGGTGACGAAGCGGTTGCCGTACGGGGTGCCGAGCGGGGTGTGGTCCTGCGCCTGGCCCCAGAAGAGCTCCAGGGGGTTGCCGCAGGGGTCGGTGACGTGCAGCAGTCCCTGGACGCGGCGCTCTGCGAGCTCGGCGTCTCCGGCGGCCTTGACGGGGAAGCCTGCTGCCTCCAGTTCCCGCCCTGCGGCCGCGAGCGCGGTGGCGTTCGCCACCTCCCAGCCGGCCGCCTGGAGCCGGTCGGCGGTGCCGCGGACGATGGTGAGCCGATGGGCGCGGTCGTCGATCCGCAGAGGGAGCACGTCCTTGTCAGCACCGGCCTCGCCGCTGCCGGTGGCCGCCACCATGCCGAGGAGGTCCAGCGCGTACGTACGCCACTCCTCGAACTTGGTGGTCTCCACGCGCAGATAGCCCAGGGCGCGGATGTCCATGGGGAACACCTCTTTCTTGGTGGGGCGGTCAGTGGGAGAAGAAGTCGGCCGCGAGCCGGTTGAACTCGTCCGCCTGCTCGGTCTGCGCCCAGTGGCCGCAGTGCGGGAAGACGTGCAGCCGGGCGTCGGGGATGGTCTTCAGGGCCACCAGCGCGCCGTCGAGCGGATTGGTGCGGTCCTCGCGGCCCCAGGTGAGCAGGACGGGCTGGGTGATGCGGTGCGCCTCGCGCCAGAGCATCCAGTCCTCCTGCCAGGCCGGGTTGGCGAAGGCCGCCGCCATCCGGGCGTTGCCGAGCTTCGTCTCGGGGTCGGTGGCCGAGGCCCAGCGCTCCTCGACCAGTTCGTCGGTGACGATGGACTGGTCGTACGCCATGACGCTGAGGAACGCGCGCAGCTGCTCCTTGGTCGGCTCCGGCGCCGCCTGGAACTCGAAGAGCCGCTTGATGCCTTCGGTCGGGTCCGGTGCGAAGAGGTTGAGGGAGATGCCGCCGGGGCCCATCAGCAGCAGCTTGCGGACCTTGGCCGGGTGGTCCAGTGCCATGCGGACGGAGGTGCCGCCGCCGAGCGAGTTGCCGACGAAGTGGGCCTGTTCAATGCCCAGTTCGTCCATGAGTGCCGCGACGGCTCCCGCGCTGTAGCTGAAGTAGTCCCTGTCCAGCTCCGGCTTGGCGGAGCGGCCGAAGCAGGGCTGGTCGACGAGGAGGGTGCGGAAGGTACGGGCGAAGACGGGCAGGTTGCCGCCGAAGTTGCTCCAGCCGGAGGCGCCGGGGCCGCCGCCGTGCAGCATGATCACCACGGGCGCTCCGGCGGGACCCGCCTCGTGGAAGTGCAGATCGATGCCGCCGGCCTTGACCGTGCGGGACGTCGACTCGTACGTAACCGCCATTACCTGATCCCCCATCAGAGCATCGTGTCCTGGATGTCGAGGCCGAGCGCCGCCTGCCCGAAGAGCACCAGCGCGCGCTCGGGGTCGTTGGCGGCGTGCCCGCGGCCGGTGTGCGCGTCGCGCCAGGCGCGCTGGACGGGGTTGGGACCGTTGCGCATCGCGCCGCCGCCGGCGTTCTCCACCAGCAGGTCCACCGCCGCCACCGCGCGTTCCGTGGCGAGCACCTGGTCGCGGCGGACGCGGGCGCGCAGCTCCGCCGACGGGTCCTCGCCGCGCTCCGCGCCCGCGTACAGCTCGCTCATGTTGCGGCGCAGTTGCAGCCAGGAGGCGTCGATGTCACTGGCCGCGCGGGCGATGCGGACCTGCGCGAACGGATCCTCGGCGACCTTCTGGCCGTAGGAGACCCGGATCCGCCGCTTGGTGGCCTCGGTGTACGACGCGTACGCGCCCTCCGCGATGCCGACGATCGGGGTGGAGATGGTGGTGGTGAAGACCGAGGCGTACGGCAGCCGGTACAGCGGCTCGGGGTTCAGCTCCTGGCCCGGCGTGCGCAACGCGCTGACCGGGCCGAAGCTCAGCGCCCGGTGCTCGGGCACGAAGGCGTCCTCGATGACGATGTCGTTGCTGCCGGTGCCGCGCAGGCCCACGGTGTCCCAGACTCGGTCGATGGTGTACTGGGTCCGGGGCACGAGGAAGGTGCGCATGTCGACCGGCGCGCCGTCCTCGCCGAGGACGAGGCCGCCGAGCAGCGCCCAGTCGGCGTGGTCGCAGCCGGAGGAGAAGTGCCAGCGGCCGGAGATCCGGAAGCCGCCGACGGCCACGGTGACCTGGCCGGTCGGCGCGTAGGAGGAGGCGATCCGGGTGGCGCGGTCCACGCCCCAGACCTCCTCCTGTGCCCTCGGGTCGTACAGGCCGACGTGCCAGGGGTGGACGCCGATCACGGAGGAGACCCAGCCGGTCGAGCCGCACGCCTTGGCGATCTCCTTGACCGCCTCGTAGAAGAGCACCGGGTCCGCCGCGTAGCCGCCGTACGCCCTGGGCTGCAGCAGCCGGAAGAAGCCGGTGCCCTCGATGTCCTTGACCGAGGCGTCGGGCACCCGGCACAGCTCCTCGGCCTCGGCGGCGCGTTCGCGGAGCACCGGGGCGAGCTCCCGGACGGCGGCGAGGACCTCGTGTTCGCTCATGGGCGTCCCCTCTCAAGTCGTGAATGTGACTGTGTGGTGCGGAGGTGCGGAGGTGCCGTGACAGTACGTCTGACTATTTCGTTTCGAAATAGTGGGTTCCCGCTGAGCGGGAACCGTGGCAGGCTCTCCGCACCCCTCCCCGCTCCTCGCAGGAGTCGCCGATGACCGTGCATCCGCCAACGCATCCGCCGTCGCTTCTGGAGAAGGCCGCACTCGTGCTGGGTGCCTTCCAGGGGGCCACGCCCCGGCTGACGCTCACGGACGTGGTACGCCGCTGCGGGCTGCCCCGTTCCTCCGTGCACCGCATACTCGACCAGCTCGTGCAGCTCGGCTGGCTGGAGCGGGACGGCCGGGACTACCGCCTGGGCATGCGGATGCTGGAGCTCGGCGCGACGGCCGCGCACCACAACCGGCTGCGCCGGGCCGCCCTGCCGCATCTGCACGCGCTGCACGAGAGGACCGGACACGTCGTGCATCTCGCCGTCCTCGACGGCCCCGAAGTGGTCTACCTGGAACGGCTCGGCGGCGGCGCCGACGCGTCGGTACCGTCCCGGATCGGCGGCCGGCAGCCGGCGTACTGCACGGCGACCGGCAAGGCGGTGCTGGCCTTCAGCGACGAGGCGCTGGTCGCGGAGGTGCTGCGGGCGGGGCTCCGGCCGCGTACGGCGTACACCCTCACCCGGCCGCGTCCCTTCCGCGCGGAGCTGGCGCGCGTCCGCGAACGCGGCGTGGCCTTCGACCGGGAGGAGGGTTTCCGCGGCGTGTCGTGCGTCGCGGCGCCGCTGCGGGGCGCGGGCCGCGCGATCGCCGCGGTCTCGGTCTGCGGCAACGGCCTCCACCGCGAGCTGGAGCGGCTGGCCCCGACAGTGCAAGGGACGGCGCGCGCGGTGTGGTCCGCGCTGTACGGGCCGGGGCGTACGGCACCGCCGCGCGCGGCCGGTGACGCGGCCGCGCCGGCCCTGGAGCCGGCGCAGCTGGACACGATGATGTCGTGGATGCGGTTCGCGGAGTGGATGTGAGCGTCCGCCCGCGGGCTCAGGAGTAGCTGATCCGGACCCGGTCGGTGAGGGGTACGGCCTGGCAGGCGAGGACGTATCCCTCGGCGAGGTCCGCTTCGTCCAGTACGTCGTTGCGGAGCATCTTCGTCTCGCCGGACACGACCCGGCAGGCGCACGCGCCGCAGGAGCCCTCGCGGCAGGAGTACGGGGCGTCCACGCCCGCCGCGAGCAGCGCGTCGAGCAGCGGGGTGCGGGCCGGCCAGCGGACCGTACGGGTCTCGCCGTCCAGCTCGACCTCCGCCGTGCCGTCGGCCTCCTCCGCCGCCGCCGGGACGTCCGGCGCTTCGAAGACGTCGGCGCCGAGGGAGAAGAACCGCTCGCGGTGGACCCGGATGTCCGGCGCCCCCAGGGCGCGCAGCGCCTGCCCGGCCGCGTCCATCAGCGGCTCGGGACCGCAGAGGAAGGTCTCGCATTCGGCATACGGCGCGAGCACGGCTGCCAGCCGGTCCGCGGCGGGCAGCCCCTGGACCGACTCCAGCCAGTGCAGCACGACGAGGCGTTCGGGGAAGTCCTCGGCCAGCTCCCGCAGCTCGTCGCGGAAGATGACCGCGGACTCGTCGCGGTTGGCGTACAGCAGCGCGACCCTGCCCCGCCCGCCGGCCAGCACCGACTTGGCGAGGGAGACAACGGGCGTGATGCCGCTGCCGCCCGCGACGAGCAGCAGGTCCCCGTCGAGCGAGTCCGGCGTGAACGTGCCCGCCGGGGGCAGCGCTTCCAGTTCGTCCCCGGCCGCCACGTGGTCGCAGATCCAGTGGGAGCCGTGCCCGCCGGCCACCCGCTTGACGGTGATCTTCAGCGGTTCGCCGGTGTGCGGGGAGCTGGCGAGGGAGTAGCAGCGGGCGGCCGTACCGCCGTCCGGGCCGGGCAGTTTCAGGGTCAGGAACTGCCCGGGGCGGTAGGCGAACCGGTCGGCGCTCCCTGGAGGCGGCAGGAGGACGAGGGAGCGGGCTTCGGCCGTCTCGTCGATCACCTCGGTGACGCGCAGCCGGTACGTACGCGGCTCAGGCATCGGCGGCCTCCAACGTGGTGATCCGCAGGGTTCCCTCGGTCACGGCCCGGTCGATGCTGCCGCGCAGCGCCGCGCAGGTCCGGATCCGGGCGGCGGTCTCCCCCGCGGCCACCAGGGCGCCGAACTCCGGGCAGGCGGACGCCGTTTCGGCCGTCCACTGCACGGAGGTGTGGGCGGGGCTGAATTTCTCGCACAGGACCTGGTTGCCGCAGGCCGCGCACTCCACCGGCTGCATGTCAGGCCCCGGCCCCCGTCCCCGCCGCGCGGCGGGCCAGGTTCGCGTCGACCTCGGCGCGCCATGCCTTGTTGGCCCGCGCGGTGTCGATCTCGAACTCGAACCGGCGCGTCATCTCGTCCGGCACCTCGGCCGCGTCCCGGTAGAACTGCTCGTACCAGCGGCGCAGCTGGTACACCGGGCCGTCCTCCTCGGTCAGCAGCGGGTTGTCGATCCGGGTCTTGTGCCGCCAGATCTCCACGTCCTGCTCGAAGCCGGCCGCGAGGCCCCGGGAGGTGAGCTGCGCGGTCTCGGCGGCCTCCGCGTCGGTCATGCCCGGCAGCTTCTTCACGATCGCGCCGTACTGCAGCACGAAGCTGTTCGCGTCGATCGGATAGTGGCAGTTGATCAGCACCATCTCCATCTCGACGCCGTCGGCCACCGGCGACCAGAGGCGGTCGATCATGTAGGAGGGGCCGTAGTACGAGGCGTCGGAGCGCAGCGGGGCGCTGAGGGTGCCCAGGTCCACGTCCTCGCGCGGGGCGCTCTCCATGTACTGGGTGGCGATGTGCCCCTCGAAGACGTTCTTGAAGTACGTCGGGAAGGAGTAGTGGACGTAGTAGAAGTGCGCCATGTCGACGATGTTGTCGACGATCTCCCGGCAGTTGGCGCCCTCCACGCGGAGGGTGTGCCAGGTCCAGTCGCTCCACTCGTCGCTGAAGACGCCCTCGATGCGCGGGATGGTCACGTCGGGGGGCGGGGGGTTGCCCTCGGGGTCGTGCCAGACGAAGAGCTGGCGGTTCTCCTCCAGGGTGGGCCAGGCGCGGGTGCGGGCGCGCGGGGGGACGCGGCGGGCGTACGGGACGGCCGCGCACCGGCCGTTGCCGGACCAGCGCCAGTCGTGGAACGGGCAGGCGAGGGTGTCGCCCTTCACGGAGCCGTGCGCGAGGTTGCCGCCCATGTGCGGGCAGTAGGCGTTCAGTACGTGCAGCGCGCCGTCGTGCTCCCCCTGGAAGACCACCAGCTTGGTGCCGAACGCCTCGACCTCGTGCGGCTCGCCGTCCTTGAAGCGGTCGGCGAGGCCGAGGCAGTGCCAGCCGCGGGCGTAGCGGGCGGGCGGCCGGCCCGCGTCGATGACGCGGACCTCGTCGTGGAGAGCAGTCATCTTGTCTCGTCCTCCTGCGGGCAAGGGGTCGTCCGGGGAGGCTAGGGCGGGCCGGGGCCGCGGCGGGAGGCGGAATTCCCGGTGAGCGGGAAAGGGGCCCCGGGCCCTTGGAGTCGGCAGGCTCTCACCGCGCCCCGTACACCGGCTGCGGCGGCTCGGCGACCGCGAGCAGCTTCCGGGCGGCCTCGCCCGCCTCGGCCGGGGTCCAGCGGGCGCCGTTGTCGGCGGTGGGGCCGGGGCGCCAGCCCTCCATGACGGTGATCCGCCCGCCCTCCGCCTCGAAGACCCGGCCGCTCACCCCGGCGGAGGCGGCGGAGGCCAGCCAGACGACGAGCGGGGAGACGTTCTCGGGGGCCATCGCGTCGAACGCGCCCTCCCCCGGCGCCGCCATCGTCCCGGCGAAGGTCTCCTCGGTCATCCGCGTGCGCGCTGCCGGGGCGATCGCGTTGACCTGGACGCCGTACCGGGCCAGTTCGGCGGCGGCGACGAGGGTGAGGCCGAGGATGCCGGCCTTGGCGGCGGAGTAGTTGCCCTGGCCGACGCTGCCGAGCAGCCCGGCCCCCGAGCTGGTGTTGATCACCCGGGCCTCGGGCGTGCGGCCGGCCTTGGCCTCCGCGCGCCAGTGCGCCGCGGCGTGCTTCAGCAGCAGGAAGTGGCCCTTGAGATGGACGCGCAGGACGTCGTCCCAGTCGTCCTCGTCGAGGTTGACGAGCATCCGGTCGCGGAGGAAGCCCGCGTTGTTGACCAGGGCGTCCAGCCGGCCGTACGTGCCGAGCGCGGTGCTGATCAGCGAGGCGGCGCCGGCCGCCGTGGCGATGTCACCGCCGTGCGCGACCGCCTCGCCGCCGGCGGCGCGGATCTCGTCGACGACCTGCTGGGCCGGCCCGGCGGCGGCCGCTCCGCTGCCGTCCAGGCCGACGCCGAGGTCGTTGACGACGACCTTGGCGCCCTCGGCGGCGAGGGCGAGGGCGTGCGCGCGGCCCAGTCCGCGGCCGGCTCCGGTGACGACGGCGACGCGTTCACTGCACAGTCCGGTCATGGTGTCCGGTTCCCTTCGGTGTGGTTGACGGTGGCGGCGTCGAGGAACGCCGGGCGTTCCCCTCCCCCGTGCACGAGCAGCGCGGCGCCGCTGATGTACGCGGCGCGCTCGGAGGCGAGGAAGACGCAGGCGTCGCCGATCTCGGTGGGCTCGGCGAGCCTGCCCAGCGGTACCGTGCGGCCCACCGCCGCGACGCCTGCCTCGTCCCCGTAGTGCAGGTGGGACAGTTCGGTGCGGACCATGCCGAGGGTCACGGTGTTGACGCGTACCTTCGGGGCCCATTCCACGGCCATCGAGCGGGCCAGGTTCTCCAGGCCCGCCTTGGCGGCTCCGTAGGCCGCGGTGCCCGGTGACGGGCGGGTGCCGCTGACGCTGCCGATCATGGTGATCGAGCCGCCCGTCTGCTGCCGGCACATGACGTCGTACGCGGCGAGCGAGGCGTTCAGCGGGGCGAGCAGGTTGAGTTCGACGACCCGCGCCGCGCGCCGGGCGCCGCCGTCGGCGAGGGTACGGAACGGGGTGCCCCCGGCGTTGTTGACCAGGGTGTCCAGCCGCCCGTACTCGCTCCGGACGCGCTCGAAGAACGCGCCGACGGCGTCCGGGTCCCGCAGGTCGACGGGGGCGAAGCGGGCGGCGCGGCCGGCCGCCTCGACAGGCCGGTCGGGGGGCCGTCGCGCACAGGTCACCACCTCCGCCCCGGCTTCCAGCAGGGCGCGCGCGATGCCCGCGCCGACGCCCCGCGTGCCGCCCGTGACGACGGCGACGTATCCCGACAGATCGATGATCGCTGGCATTGAGCACCTCCCGCGGCGCGCCGTCCGCTGCTACCTTGCCTGCAACACGCGCCTAACAAACGTTTGGTGGAAAGGTAGCTGATCTGCTCATGGGTGTCTCCACCTCAGCGCCCGAAGAGGGCATCGCGGTCGTCACCGTGGACTTCCCACCGGTGAACGCCCTGCCGGTGAACGGCTGGTACGAGCTGGCCGCCGCGCTCCGCACCGCCGGGGCAGAGCCGAAGGTCCGCTGCGTCGTCCTCACCGCCGCCGGACGCGGCTTCAACGCCGGCGTGGACATCAAGGAGATGCAGCGCACGCCCGGCCACGACGCGCTCGTCGGCGCCAACCGCGGCTGTTACGAGGCGTTCGCCGCCGTGTACGACTGCGAAGTCCCGGTGGTCGCCGCGGTACAGGGCTTCTGCCTGGGCGGCGGCATCGGCCTGGTCGGCAACGCGGACGCGATCGTGGCGAGCGACGACGCGACGTTCGGCCTGCCGGAGCTGGACCGGGGCGCGCTGGGCGCGGCCACCCATCTCGCCCGGCTGGTCCCACAGCACCTGATGCGGACCTTGTACTACACCTCACGCACCGTCACCGCCGAGGAACTGCACCGGCACGGTTCCGTGTGGCGGGTCGTACCCCGCGACCAACTGCTCGCGTCCGCCCGGGAGTTGGCGGGCGAGATCGCCACCAAGGACGGCGCGCTGCTACGCCTCGCCAAGGCCGCGATCAACGGCATCGACCCGGTCGACGTACGCCGCAGCTACCGCTTCGAGCAGGGCTTCACCTTCGAGGCCAACCTCAGCGGCCTCGCCGACCGGCACCGCGACGCGTTCGTGAACAACACCGCCACCACGGAGGGCAGCCAGTGACCGACAAGACCATGACGGCCGACGCGGTCGTCGCCCGGCTGGCCAGCGGCATGACGCTCGGCATCGGCGGCTGGGGCTCGCGCCGCAAGCCGATGGCCCTGGTACGGGCCCTGCTCCGCTCGGACCTCACCGACCTGACCGTGGTGTCCTACGGCGGCCCGGACGTCGGGCTGCTCGCCGCCGCAGGGAAGATCCGCCGGCTCGTCACCGCCTTCGGCACGCTGGACTCCGTCCCGCTGGAGCCGCACTTCTGTGCGGCCCGGCAGCGCGGCGGCCTCCAACTGACCGAGCTGGACGAGGCGATGGTCATGTGGGGGCTGACCGCCGCCGCGCACCGGCTGCCCTTCATGCCGATCCGGGCCGGCCTCGGCTCGGACGTGCTGACCGTCAATCCCGAACTGCGCACGGTCACCTCGCCGTACGAGGACGGGGAGGAGCTGACCGCCGTGCCGGCCCTGCGGCTGGACGCCGCGCTCGTCCACCTCAACCGGGCCGACGCGCAGGGCAACGGCCAGTACCTCGGGCCCGATCCGTACTTCGACGACCTGTTCTGCCAGGCCGCCGACGCCGCGTACGTCTCCTGCGAGCGCGTGGTGGACACCGCCGAGCTGCTCAAGGACCAGGGGCCGCAGTCGCTGCTGGTCAAGCGGGCGTTCGTGACCGGCGTCGTCGAGACGCCGAACGGCGCGCACTTCACCTCCTGCGCGCCCGACTACGGCCGCGACGAGGCGTTCCAACGGGCCTACGTCCGGGCCGCCAAGGACCCGGACGCGTGGCGGGCCTTCGCCGACCGGTTCCTGTCCGGCGACGAGCACAGCTACCAGGCCGCGGTCGCGGCGTTGCACGAGGAGGGCACGACGGCATGAGCAGCGGTACGACGACCACAGCGACCCGCGCCGAGTACTGCGTGGTGGCCTGCGCCGAGGCGTGGCGCGACGCGGGCGAAATCCTGGCCAGCCCCATGGGCACGATCCCCACCATCGGCGCCCGGCTGGCCAAGCTCACCTTCTCCCCCGATCTGCTGCTCACGGACGGCGAGGCCCTGCTGATGGGCGATGTGCCGGCGCTCGGGGCACCGTCCGGGGTGACCGAGGGCTGGCTGCCGTACCGTCAACACCTGGCGCTCGTCGCGAGCGGGCGGCGGCACGTCATGATGGGCGCGAGCCAGATCGACCGGCACGGCAACCAGAACATCAGCTGCATCGGCGCCTGGGCACGACCGAAGCGCCAACTCCTCGGCGTGCGCGGCGCGCCCGTCAACACGCTCAACAATCCGACGAGTTACTGGGTGCCGCGGCATTCGCGCCGGGTGTTCGTCGAGCGCGTCGACATGGTGTCCGGCGTCGGCTACGACCGCGCCGCGGCGGCGGGCCCTGCCGCGACCCGCTACCACCGCATCCCGGAAGTCATCAGCGACCTGGGCGTCTTCGACTTCGAGACGCCGGACCGGACGATGCGGCTGCGGTCGCTGCATCCGGGGGTCACCGTCGACCAGGTACGCGAGGCCACCGGCTTCGCGCCGACCGTCCCCGACGACGTGCCGTGCACCCGCCGGCCCACCGCCGAGGAGCTGCGGCTGATCCGGGACGTGATCGATCCGAAAGGGCTGCGCGAGCGCGAGGTGCCCGCGGCGTGACGGACATCAGCATCGAGACCGCATTGACGAAACTCGTCGGTGTCCGCCACCCCGTCGTGCAGACCGGCATGGGCTGGGTGGCCGGTCCCCGCCTGGTCTCGGCCGCCGCCAACGCGGGCGCGCTGGGGATCCTGGCCTCGGCCACCATGACCGTGGACGGGCTGCGCGCCGCGGTCCGCGAGGTCGCCTCCCGTACGGACGCGCCGTTCGGCGTCAACCTGCGCGCCGACGCGGGCGACGCGGCCGACCGGGTACGGATCATCATCGAGGAAGGCGTACGGGTCGCCTCCTTCGCCCTCGCGCCCTCCCGGGAGCTGATCACCCGGCTCAAGGACGCCGGGGTGGTCGTCATCCCCTCCATCGGGGCCCGGCGGCACGCGGAGAAGGTCGCCGCCTGGGGCGCCGACGCGGTGATCGTGCAGGGCGGCGAGGGCGGCGGCCACACCGGGGAGGTCGCCACGAGCGTGCTGCTGCCGCAGGTCGTGGACGCGGTGGACATCCCGGTCGTGGCGGCCGGCGGGTTCCGCGACGGGCGCGGTCTGGTGGCGGCACTGGCGTACGGCGCCGCCGGCATCGCCATGGGCACCCGCTTCCTGCTCACCTCCGACAGCACCGTTCCCGACCCGGTCAAGGCCCGCTACCTGGCCGCGACCGTCAAGGACATCACCCTCACCACCGCCGTCGACGGGCTCCCCCACCGGATGCTGCGCAGCGAGCTGGTCGACGCGCTGGAACGCTCCGGCCGGGCCGCCGCGCTGCTGCGCGCGGTGCGCCACGCCGCGGCCTTCAAGCGCGAATCCGGGCTGTCCTGGCCGCAGTTGGTCAGGGACGGCCTGGCGATGCGGCACGGCAAGGACATGACGTGGAGTCAGGTGCTGCTGGCCGCCAATACTCCGATGCTGCTCAAGGGGTCGATGGTGGACGGCCGTACGGATCTGGGCGTGATGGCGGCGGGCCAGGTCGCGGGCCTGATCGACGACCTGCCGCCCTGTGCGGAGCTGGTCGCCCGCGTCATGGCGGAGGCCCACGCCACTCTCCGCGGCCTGCCCGCCACGGGCTGACCGACCCGCACGCCCCGCTCGGATACCTTCCCACTCCCCCTGGAGCCGCCCCGATGCGTGCTACCCGCCTCCGCAGAACCGCCGGCGTGGTGCTCTCCGCCCTGGCCCTCGGCTGCCTCCCCGCGTGCACGGCGGCCGACGCCCCACCACGCCCGGCCACCTCCCCCGCCCCCTCGTCGTCGGCCCCCACCGTGCACCGCGTGGCACTGCATGGCGCCGTCAACGTCCGCGACCTCGGCGGCTACCGCACCGCCGACGGCCACCACGTCCGCTACGGCCGGGTCTTCCGGGCCGACGGGCTCGGCAAGCTGGCCCCGGCGGACCGTACGAAGCTCGCCGCGCTGGGCCTCCGTACCGTCGTCGACTTCCGCATCCCGGCCGAGACCGCGCGCGACGGCGCCGACCGGCTCCCCCGCGGCCTCACCCTCGCCTCCCGCCCCGTGGACGACAGCGGACTCAACGACACGACGAACCGGGCCCTCGCCGCCAAGGACCCGGCCACCCAGCGGAAGCTGCTCGGGGGCGGCCGGGCGGCGCGGCTGATGCGCGCCACCTACCGTTCCTTCGTCACCGATCCGGACACCCGCCGCCAATTCGCCGCGACCGTAAGGGACATCGCGGCAGGCAAGGGGACTCGGACTCCCCTGCTCTTCCACTGCACCGCCGGCAAGGACCGCACCGGCTGGCTGAGTTACGTACTGCTGCGTGCCGTCGGCGTGCCGGAGGCCGCCGCGACCCGCGACTTTCTCCGCTCCAACGGCTACCGGGAGCAGGCCGACGACAGGACCCGCGCGGGCCTGAAGAAGGCCGGTCTGATGCAGGACCCGGACCTGCTCACCCCGCTCCTCGAGGTCCGCGAGGACTACCTCCAGGCGGCCCTGGACCAGGTCGAGCAGGACTACGGCAGCCTCGACGGCTATCTCACCGACGGCCTCGGCCTGCACGCGTCGACCCTGGCCGGGCTCCGCGCCCGGCTGGTGAAGTGAAAGGGATACCGGCATGCTCCGACTGGGAATGATGGCACCGTTCACCGACGGCCTGATCACCTCGGGCGGCTTCCTCCGCGACCTGGCGGGCACGCTGGAGGAATGCGGCGTCGAGTCGCTGTGGACGGTCGAGCACGTCGCCGTCGCCGACCGGTACGAACCGCTCTATCCGTACTCCCCCGACGGCCGGATACCGGGCAGTTCCGGGTCCGTCCCCATGCCCGACCCGCTGGAGACCATCGCCTTCCTCGCCGGCGCTTCGGACACCTTGCGCTTCGGCACCGCGATGATCGTCGCCCCGCTGCACAGCCCGGTGGTCCTGGCCAAGCGCGCCGCGACGATCGACCGGCACTCCGACGGCCGGCTGCTGCTGGGCCTGGGCATCGGCTGGCAGAAGGAGGAGTACGCCGCCGTCGGCGTGCCCTACCGGGACCGCGGGCGGCGGCTGGAGGAGTGCGTCGGCGCGATGCGCGCGCTGTGGGGCGGCGGCCCCGCCTCGTACCAGGGGCGGCACATCTCCTTCGAGGGCCTGCACTCGCTGCCGCGGCCCGCGAGCGGCGCTGTGCCCGTGGTGCTCGGCGGGAACAGCGATCCGGCCGTTCGCCGGGCGGGCCGCATCGGCGACGGCTGGTTCCCGTACACGATCGGCCCGGAGGACTTCACACGCCAGGCCGACCTGCTGCGCGAGGCCGCACACCGGGCGGGGCGGCCGGCGGACGCCGTGGAGATCACGGTATGGCCGGGCTCCCGCGACCGCGCACGCGCGTCGGATCCGTCCTGGGTACGCGGCTTCGTCGACGCGGGCGCGACCCGTCTCGTCATCGCACCCCGCATCCGGGGCGCGGACGGCCTGTCGGGCCCCCGTGGACTCGACGCCCTGCGCGACCGGATCGACCGCTACCGCACCGAGGTCCTGGAGAAGCTGTCATGAACGAAGCCGACACGAGCGGGGTTCAGGTGCTCGACCTCGTCGTCCTCCCGGCCGGCGAGGTCGAGCCGTGGCTGCGGCGCTGGCGCACCGACTATCTGCCGGGTGCCCGCGGCCGCGGCATGGTCGCGGAACGCCTCTGGCGCACCTGGACCGGGCCGGAGACGGTGGCGGTCCGGATCCTGTGGTCGGTACGGGACAGCGGCGCGTTCTTCGTTGCGCGCGCGGCGTCCGCCGGGGATGTCCGGGTCGCCGAGTTCTGGGCGCGTACCGATGAGATCGCACTGGACCGCGACCGCCAGGTACTGGAGCCGGTCGCTCTCGATGAAGGCGAAAGGACGGCATCATGACCCGCTGGGTGGCACTGCTCCCGGCCGAAAGAGCCGAGGCGTACAACGAGGTGCGCGGGGTGCCCGGTGTATCGGACGGGTCGGCGGCCTCCGACCTTCCGGGCAGTTTCGGCGGCCGCGGCGCCACCTGGGACGTGACGGCGGACCGGTCTCCCGTCGCCCTCGCCGCCGGACTCGGGCTGCCGGAACCACTCGACACGGTCGCCCTCGCTCCCGTACGCGGCCGGGTCGTCCCCCTCTCCGGCCCGCGCGTCAAACGGACGCTGCTCCTCGCCGTACGCGCCGGGACACCCGGCGGTACCGTCGAGCGGCTGGAGGCGGACCTCCTCGCCATGCCCGGCCATATCTCCACCATCCGCTCCTGGGCGCTGAGCCGCGTGGACCAGGCGCTCACGCCCTCCCGGTGGACGCACGTCTGGGAGCAGGAGTACGCGGACATCGAGGGGCTGACCGGGGAGTATCTCGGCCACCCCTTCCACTGGACCTGCGTGGACCGGTGGTTCGACGGCGAGATTCCGGGCGCCGGGATCGTGGAGCCGCAGCTGGCCCATGTCTTCCGCTGGAGCGCGGAGCCGGTCCTGCTCTCCCGCTGAAGCACTGAAGCACTGAAGCAAGGACTGAAGCGCTGAAGACATGGGCCGCCTGCGTCAGAGGCGCTCGATGATGGTGACGTTGGCCTGGCCGCCGCCCTCGCACATCGTCTGCAGGCCGTAACGGCCACCGGTGCGCTCCAGCTCGTGGAGGAGCGTGGTCATGAGCTTCGTACCGGTGGCCCCCAGCGGATGCCCGAGGGCGATGGCGCCGCCGTTGACGTTGACGCTCGAAGGGTCGGCGCCGGTCTCCTTCAGCCAGGCCAGTACGACCGGCGCGAACGCCTCGTTGATCTCGACCAGGTCGATGTCGTCGATGGTCAGGCCGGTCTTCTTCAGGGCGTGCGCGGTGGCCGGGATCGGCGCGGACAGCATGCGGATGGGGTCCTCACCGCGTACGGAGAGGTGGTGGATACGGGCGCGCGGGGTGAGGCCGTGTTCCCGTACGGCGCGCTCGGAGGCGAGCAGCATCGCCGAGGCGCCGTCGGAGACCTGGGAGGAGACCGCGGCGGTCAGCCGGCCGCCCTCGACCACGGGCTTCAGCGCCGCCATCTTTTCCAGCGAGGTGTCCCGGCGCGGCCCCTCGTCGGCGGCCACGTCCCCGTACGGTACGAGCTCGCGGTCGAAGCGGCCCTCGTCGGCGGCGCGCAGGGCCCGCTGGTGGGAGCGGAGCGCGAACTCCTCCATCGCCTCGCGGGTGATGCCCCACTTCTCGGCGATCAGCTCGGCGCCGTGGAACTGGTTGACGGGCGCGTCGCCGTACCGGGCCCGCCAGCCCTCGCTGCCCGCGTACGGGCCTTCGGTGAGCCCGAGCGGTTCGGCGGCCTGCCGGCTGGCGAAGGCGATCGGGATCATCGACATGTTCTGCGTGCCGGCCGCCACGACCAGGTCCTGGGTGCCGGAGAGCACGCCCTGCGCGGCGAAGTGGACGGCCTGCTGCGAGGAGCCGCACTGCCGGTCGACGGTGACGCCCGGTACTTCCTCGGGGAGCCCGGCCGCCAGCCAGGAGGTGCGGGCGATGTCGCCGGCCTGCGGCCCGACGGTGTCCAGGCAGCCCATCACCACGTCCTCGACGGCCGCCGGGTCGATGCCGGTGCGCCGCATCAGGGCCCCCAGTACATGGGCCCCGAGGTCGGCCGGGTGGACGGCGGCGAGCCCGCCGTTCCGGCGGCCCACGGGGGTGCGTATCGCGTCGACGATGTATGCCTCGGCCATGACGGCTGCTCCTCGGTCGGGTGTCAGGTGCGTACGGCGACGCCGTCCAGGACCATCGAGAGGTACTGGCGGGCGATCTCCTCCGGGCTGTGCTGTCCGCCCGGGCGGTACCAGCTCACCGCGACCCAGACGGTGTCGCGGATGAAGCGGTAGGTGAGCCGGATGTCCAGGTCGGCGCGGAACACGCCGTCGGCCACCCCGCGCTCCAGCGTGCCCAGCCACGCCTTCTCGAACTTCGTCTGCGAGTCGGCCAGGTAGCCGAAGCGCGGCTGGGTGGCGAGGGTCCGGGCCTCCTTCTGGTAGATGGCGACGGCGGCGCGGTGCCGGTCGATCTCCCGGAAGGACTCGGTGACCAGGGCCTCGATGGTCTCCCGGGGGCCGAGGCCGGCGGCGAGCACGGTGTCGTAGCCGGTCCACAGCTCGTCCAGGAAGGTGGCGAGGATCTCGTCCAGCATCGACTCCTTGGAGTCGAAGTGGTAGTAGAGGCTGCCGGCCAGCATCCCCGCGGCGTCCGCGATCTTGCGTACGGTGGTGGCGTTGTAGCCCTGCGCGGCGAACACCTCCGCTGCGGTGTCCAGCAGCTCGCGGCGGCGCTCGGGGGACGGGCTCACGTTGGGTTTCTTCTTGGCGGTTGGCACGGTCCCATTGTCGCCCGGCCGCTCACGCACGCTGGCTGCTGACCGGTACGACCTCGCCGGTCATGTACGACGAGTACGCGCTGGCCAGGAAGACGATCACGTTGGCGACCTCCCAGGGCTCGGCGTACCGCCCGAACGCCTCGCGCGCGGTCAGCTCTTGCAGCAGCTCGTCGGTGGTGACCTTGGCGAGGTGCGGGTGCATGGCCAGGCTCGGCGCCACGGCGTTGACACGGACGCCGTACTCGGCCGCCTCGACCGCCGCGCAGCGGGTCAGCGCCATCACGCCGGCCTTGGCGGCGGCGTAGTGCGCCTGGCCACGCTGGGCGCGCCAGCCGATGACGGAGGCGTTGTTGACGATGACACCGCCGTGGTCGGCTCCGTTGTCCGCTCCCTCGTCCATTCCGTCGCCCGCGGCCTTCATCCGGCGCAGTGCCGCGCGGGTGCAGCGGAAGGTGCCGTTGAGCGTGACGTCGAGGACCCGGTCCCACTGCGCGTCGGTCATGTCGACCAGGTCGGCGGTGCCGCCGAGCCCGGCGTTGTTCACGACGATGTCGAGCCGGCCGTGGCGCTCCTCGGCGAGGTCGAGGAGGGCCGCGACCTGCGCCTCGTCCGTGACGTCGCAGGGCAGGGCCGCGACCCGGTCGGCGCCGAACTCGGCGGCGAGCGCTTCCTCGGACTCCTTGAGCCGGCGGGCGTGCGCGTCGGAGAGGACGACGCGCGCGCCTTCCTCCAGGAGCCGGCGCGCTGTGGCGCCGCCGATGCCG
>NZ_JBEPFC010000045.1:0-45263 GCF_040301705.1 Streptomyces sp. NPDC000151
GACGCGCGCGGCACCGGCTCCGAGATGGTGCCCGCCGCCCGCGCCCCGCAGGGCGGGCAGCCGCAGCCGTCGCTGATGGAGTCCACCGAGGGCCGCGCGTTCGCGATCTCCGCGCCGGGCGAGGGCCAGGAGGGCCCCGAGCCGCTGGACGGCCCGAACGGCGCCATAGAGGTCGTGGACCGCCAGCCGCCGCCCATGGACGACGAGCTGCCGCCCGAGCCGCTGGACAACCCGCGCCGGCTGCTGGTGTGGCCGGCGCCGGACGCCTCGACCCAGCAGGCGCTGAGCGACCGCGGCTACCGCCCGGTCATCGTCAACTCCCGCGAGGAGGTGGACGCACAGATCGCGGCGTATCCGGCCGCGCTCTTCGTCGACCCGCTGACCGGGCCGATCACCCGCAAGGCGCTGCAGTCGCTGCGCCAGGCGGCGGGCGCCGCCGAGGTGCCCGTCCTGGTGACGGCCGGCCTGGCCCAGGCGACCCGGGAGGCGGCGTACGGTGCCGACCCGGCCGTACTGCTCAAGGCCCTCGCGCCGCGCGACAGCGAGCAGCACCCGTCGCGCGTCCTGCTGATCGAGGAGAACGACGCCGTCGCGGGCGCGCTCACCACGTCGCTGGAGCGGCGCGGCATGCAGGTCGCGCGGGCCGCCACGGACGCGGACGCGGTCAGCCTGGCCACCCAGGTCCGGCCCAACCTCGTGGTGATGGACCTGATGCAGGTGCGCCGCCGGCGGGCCGGGATCGTGGACTGGCTGCGCGCGAACGGGCTGCTCAACCGCACCCCGCTGGTCGTCTACACCTCGGCCGACATGGACCCGGCGCAGCTGCCGCGGCTGGTGTCCGGCGAGACCGTACTGTTCCTCGCCGAGCGGTCCACCAGCCCGGACGTCCAGGGCCGCATCGTCGACCTGCTCGCCAAGATCGGTACGAACTAGGGCCTCAAGACCTTCCTCGCCGGCCGCGCCACCGCCCAGGCCGCCGCTGAGGCAACGCGGTACGTCCGGGAAACGCGCTCCCGGACGTACCGCTCCCCCGGTCATCCGAGCCGCGTCACGTCCAGCCCGCCGTCCGCGTACTGCTTGCGCAGCACCTTCTTGTCGAACTTCCCCACGCTCGTCTTCGGGACGGCCGGGATGACCGCCCAGCGCTCGGGGAGCTGCCAGCGGGCGATGCGACCGGCGAGGAAGGTCTTCAGGTCCTCGTAGCCGATCGTGGCGCCTTCCTTCAGGACGACCGTGGCCAGCGGGCGTTCGCCCCACTTCTCGTCCGGGACCGCGACCACGGCGGCCTCGGCGACGTCCGGGTGGGCCATCAGGTGGTTCTCCAGCTCGACCGAGGAGATCCACTCGCCGCCGGACTTGATGACGTCCTTCGCGCGGTCGGTGAGGGTGAGGTAGCCGTCGGGCGTGATCGTGCCGACGTCACCCGTGCGCAGCCAGCCGTCCGGGCTGAACTTGTCCTCGGGGCGGAAGTCCTCGCCGGCCGCGCCGCCGTAGTACGCGCCCGCGATCCACGGCCCGCGTACCTCCAGCTCGCCGGCCGACTCACCGTCCCAGGGCAGGTACTCGCCGCCGGGCCCGGCCAGCCGCGCCTCCACGGAGGCCGGGAAGCGGCCCTGCGTACAGCGGTAACGCCACTCCTCGTCGCCGGTCACGCCGGCCGGCGGGTGCGCGACGCTGCCCAGCGGCGAGGTCTCGGTCATGCCCCAGGCGTGCACGACGCGGATGCCGTGCCGGTCCTCGAACGCCTTCATGAGCGAGGGCGGACAGGCCGAGCCGCCGATGACGACCGTGGCCAGGCAGGCCACGTCCCGCTTGGTGGCGTCCAGTTCGGCGAGCAGGCCCTGCCAGATGGTGGGCACCGCGGCGCCGATGGTGGGGCGTACGGTCTCGATCATCTCGGCGAGCGGGGCCGGCTGGAGGAAGCGGTCGGGCATCAGCAGCGAGGAGCCCGCCATGAAGGCGGCGTGCGGCAGGCCCCAGGCGTTCACGTGGAACATCGGGACGACCGGCAGCGCGGTGTCGCGGCTGCTCATGGCGAACGCCTCGGCGTTGTTGACCTGCATCGAGTGCAGGTAGAGCGAGCGGTGGCTGTAGACCACGCCCTTCGGCTCGCCGGTGGTGCCGGAGGTGTAGCAGAGCGCGGCGGCCTGGCGCTCGTCGGTCTCGGGCCAGGCGTACGTCTCGGGGCGCCCGGCCAGCAGCTCCTCGTAGTCGTGGACCTGCGCGGTGGTGCCCTCGAGTACGGAGCGGTCGCCGGGGCCCGCGACGACGATGTGCTCCAGTGTGGGCAACTGCGGGAGCAGCGGGGCGAGCAGCGGCAGCAGCGAGCCGTTGACGAGGACGACCCGGTCGGCGGCGTGGTTGACGATCCAGACCAGCTGCTCGGCGGGCAGCCGGAGGTTGAGGGTGTGGAGGACCGCGCCCATGGAGGGGATCGCGAGGTACGCCTCCAGGTGGACGGAGTTGTTCCACATGAGGGTCGCGACGCGTTCGTCGTCGCGTACGCCCAGTTCGTCGTGGAGGGCGTGGGCCAGCCGCGCGGCGCGCAGGCCGGTCTGCGCGAAGGTCTGGCGGTGCGGCTCGCCCTCCCCGGTCCAGGTGATCACTTCGGCCCTGCCGTGCACGGTGGACCCGTGGGCAAGGATGCGGGTCACTGTCAGCGGTACGTCCTGCATCGTGCTCAGCACCGAGCCTCCCGAAGACCGGTTACGGGTGAGTAGATTTCCGCTGATTCTGCTGCCGTACCACGCGGTATGTCACTACCGCGCGGGAAAATCAGGCGTGTTACCCGTCACGCTACTGTCCGGCTGACGTGCGGAATCGCCGTGCGGGAGGCGGGAGCGCCGCCGCTGCCGCGTCCGCCTCAGACGCAGACCCTCAGGCCGCCCGCGCCAGGTCCGGGTCCTCGCGCAGCTTGGCCAGCGCCCGGGAGACGGCGCTCTTGACCGTGCCCACCGAGACGTCCATCACCTCGGCGGTCTGCGCCTCGCTCAGGTCCTCGTAGTACCGCAGCACGACCATGGCCCGCTGCCGGTCGGGCAGCCTGAGCACCGCGCGCCACATCGCGTCCCGCAGCACCTGCCGCTCCGCGGGATCGGGCGCCGCCGGCACGGGGCCGGGCTCGGGCAGCTCGTCGCAGGAGTACTCCTCGACCTTCCGCTTGCGCCACTGCGAGGTACGGGTGTTCACCAGCGCCCGCCGTACGTAACCGTCCAGCGCCCGGTGGTCCTCGATCCGCTCCCAGGCCACGAAGGTCTTGGTCAGCGCGGTCTGGAGGAGGTCCTCCGCGTCGTTGGGGTTCGCGGTGAGCGAGCGTGCCGCGCGCAGCAGCGCCGGGCCCCGGTCCCGTACGTACGCCGCGAACGACGGGAAGGACGGGAACGAGGCGGCGGAAGGGAGCGACGAGGACGACGGGAGCGCCGTCGGCGACGGTGCCACCGCGGCGGTCGAGGCGCCCTTGCACACTGGCGTGGTCATGCCCTCCACGCTAGAAGCGCCGGGCTCGGCGGGGATCGGCCCGAGGTGCCGAAGCCGCATCCGCCTCAGGTTGTACGGCTGGGGCTGCCGCCACCTCCTCAGGGCGGAGCGCGACCCCACCCCCGTCAGGGTCGGCCCGACGGAGCTCTCCCGGCCGGGCCCGTCCCGACGGGGGTGGCCGGTCACTGGATCACCGCTACCGGAGCGTCGACCCAGTTGCGGTCGATCCGCAGCGCGCGGCCGCCGTGCGTCTCCACGGTGTGGCCGGCGTACTGGTGGATCCGGCGGTTCGGGTGCCAGGCCAGCTCCGGCAGCCACTTCTCACCGTAGGCGGAGGGCGGCGTCTTCCAGCGCGCGAACCAGATGACCGACGGCAGGTCGGTGACGCCCTGCGCGCGCGCCTGCGCCATGTGCCGCACGCCGGAGTTCGCGCTGCTGTAGAAGCCCGCGAGGTAGCCGAAGCGGCGCACCTCGCGGCTCCAGGAGCGGATGAAGCGCAGCGTGACATCCGTGCAGGCGCGGTTGCTCAGGCTGTACGCCTCGATGTCCAGGTAGATCGGGCTGCGCGGCATGATCCCGTACGCGCGTGCCCGGTTCACCGCCACCCTGGCCTCGGTCACGCCCTGGGTGAAGGGGTCGGCGCCGATGGCGTACCGCCGCTTGTGCTTGTTCTTCACGCACGGCGACTGCGAGCCGAGGTAGATGGGCAGCACCCGCCAGCCGGCCCACTTCGCGCCCTGGAACCACTGCGGGCTGAGATTGTGCTGCTTGGGACAGGCGCGGCCGTGGCCCGCGAAATAGACGCCGATGGCGCGGTACCGAGTGCTGTTCCAGGCCCGCAGCGAGCTGACCGCCGGGGCCTCGCACGTGTCGAGCCCGAAGCCCTTGTAGAGGTACGGGCCGTCCGGCGGGGCCTTGGCGGGGGCCCGGGCCGCGGGGCCGGGAGATGCGGCGGGGTCGTCGGCGGCCGCGGCCTCGGCCGCCCGGCCGGCCTTACCGGCGCCGGAAGCCTCCGCCGGCCGCGCGTCACCGGCCTTCGGGGAGGCGGAGAACCAGGAGGGCATCAGCGCTGCCAGCAGGGCGAGGACCAGCCCGACGGTCGGCAGCAGCGCCAGCAAGGCGATACTTTTTGCGGATTTTGTCCATCTCATACGCCGAGTGAACGGGGCGCACTCCGCCACCCGGGAACGGACACGCGGGCGACTCCGCCCGTTCAGCCGTATGCCGGGCGTGGGGGTGGGGGTGGGCGTGTGCGGGGGTGGCCGGGTGGCCGGGTGGCCGGGTGGCCGGGTGGCCGGTCGGTCGGTCGGTTGGCCGGTCGGTCGCCGTGCTCCGCGCCGGAGCCGATGTCGGCCGTCAGTCACCGGCCGTCAGCCACCGGCCGTCAGGCGCCGTCCGCCCCCAGTACCAGCCCGGAGGTCGGCACCCCCGTGCCCGCCGTGACCAGCACCCGGGACGCGCCCGGCACCTGGTTCACGGACGTGCCGCGGATCTGCCGCACGCCCTCCGCGATCCCGTTCATGCCGTGCAGGTACGCCTCGCCCAGCTGCCCGCCGTGCGTGTTCAGCGGCAGCGCGTCCGCCGCGACAAAGTCCGCCGCCTCGCCCGGCGCGCAGAACCCGAACTCCTCCAGCTGCATCAGCACGAACGGAGTGAAGTGGTCGTACAGGATGCCGACGTCGATCTCCCCCGGCGTCAGCCCGCTGCTCCGCCACAATTGCCGCGCCACTACCCCCGTCTCGGGCAGCCCGGTCAGGCCGTCCCGGTAATAGCTCGTCATCTGCTCCTGCGCGCGGCCCGCGCCCTGCGCCGCCGCGGTGATCACGGCGGGCGGGCGCCGCAGGTCACGCGCCCGCTCGGCCGACGTCACCACGATCGCCTGCCCGCCGTCCGTCTCCTGGCAGCAGTCCAGCAGCCGCAGCGGCTCGACGATCCAGCGGGAGGCGGCGTGCTCGGCGAGGGTGATCGGCCGGCCGTGGAAGTACGCGGCGGGGTTACGGGCCGCGTACCGGCGCCCGGCGACCGCCACGTGCCCGAACGCCTCCGGCGTCAGCCCGTACACATGCAGGTACCGCTGCGCGGCCATGGCCACCCAGGAGGCGGGCGTCAGCAGCCCGAACGGGAGGTTCCAGCCGAGCGCGGCGCCCTCGGCGGACGGCTCGCGCCGCTGCACGCCCGATCCGAAGCGGCGCCCGGAGCGCTCGTTGAACGCGCGGTAGCAGACCACCACTTCCGCGACGCCGGTCGCCACCGCCATCGCGGCCTGCTGGACCGTCGCACAGGCCGCGCCGCCCCCGTAGTGCACGCGCGAGAAGAACGACAGCTCGCCGATGCCCGCCGCCTGCGCGACGGTGATCTCCGGGCTGGTGTCCATGGTGAACGTCACCATGCCGTCCACGTCCCCCGGCGCCAGCCCGGCGTCCGCCAGCGCGGCCCGCACCGCCTCGACCGCCAGCTTCAGCTCGCTCCGTCCTGAGTCCTTGGAGAACTCCGTAGCGCCGATCCCCGCGATCGCTGCCCGCCCGCCGAGCCCGTCCCCGCTCCGCACGCTCATACGGCGGCCCCGCCGGCCGGCGCGACGGTGACGGTACCGGTCACATGTCGCCCCAAACCGTTCTCCCCGGTCACGCGCACGACAATCGTCTCCTCCGCGCCCTCTGCCGCTATGACGGTCCCCCGCAATGTCATCGTGTCGCCGGGGTAGTTGGGCGCCCCCAGCCGAATGGCCACCTTGCGGAGTACGCACCGGGGCCCGAAATAATCGGTGATGTACCTCCCGACCAGCCCATTCGTGGTGAGGATGTTCATGAAGATGTCCGGCGAACCCTTCTCCCTGGCCGCCTCGGCATCGTGATGCACGTCCTGGTAGTCCCGCGAGGCAAGAGCCCCGGCGACGATCAAAGTCCGGGTGACCGGCACGACCAGAGGCGGCAACTCACTCCCCACACACGCCCTCGCCGCCACCGCCTCCTGCACCGCTTCCCGTACTGGCTCCTGTACGGGCTCCTGTACCGGCCCCTCTACCGCCTCCTCCACAGGTTCGGTGACGGCGCGGAACACCGGCAGCACCAACTCCCCAGCCACCCGCTGGAACTCCAGCCGTACGGGCATCCCGATGCGCACCTCGTCATGGGCCACGCCCACCACGTCGCTCACCATCCGCACCCCCTCGGCCAGTTCGATCACCGCCACCGCGTACGGCGGGTCGAAGGCGGGGAACGGCGGATGATGCATCACCACGTACGAGAAGACGACGCCGTCGCCGCCCGCCTCGACGGTGTCCCACTCCTGGCTCCCGCAGCCGTTGCACCCCGGCAGCCAGGGGAAACGCAGCCGCTCACAGTCGCCGCACCGCTGGATCAGCAGCCGGTGCTCGGCGACGCCCGCCCAGAATCCGGCGTTGTCCCGATTGACCACGGGCCGAGGCCGACGCGCGGCCTCCTTACGCGCCCCACCCTCCTTCTCCGCGGCCCCGATCCCGGTCCCACCAGGCGCGTACTTGAGCACCCGAAACCGATGCGTCCCAACGACCGCACCCTTCCCGCCCTCACCCCGCCCTTCTCTCCTGGCTCCCCCAGAGGCTGAGAACGCCCCCTCCCCTCCCACCCACACATCCATCCGAGTCGTAACGAAGTACCCGACCCCCAGCTTCGTCGTCTTCCTTCCCGACACCGACTCGATCACCGCGTCGAAGCGGACCTCGTCCCCGGGGCGCAGCGCCCGCAGGTACTCCTGCTCGCAGTCGGTCGCGACCACCGACGTGTACCCGGCGTCGTCCAGCAGCGCGAACAGCTCCTCGTACGCCGCCGACCTGCCCGCGTGCCCAGAGAGTCCGCCCAGGGTCCACGCCTGGAGCATGGTGGGTGGCGCGATCGCCGCGTCCCCTGCGTACGCCGGGTTGGTGTCGCCGACCGCCTCGCACCAGTGCCGGATCATCGCCGCGTTGACCGGATCCTTGCCGGCCCCACCGATGATGGCGGCCCGCCCCGCGTAAGCCTTGAGCCGCTCGTCGAGCCCGGATTCCATACCGCTCACCGCCGCCCCCTCCGCCTGGTTCTCCTCCATACACCGACACACGAACAAGCGGTTCCTGACTGTCCGTCAGAAACCGCCCACTGTCAAGATCCGAAGACTCGAAGACTCGAGGGTTCGAGGGTTCGAGGGTTCGAAGATTGCACAGGTACGGGCGGCCGGCTCTCCCCAGCGCCGGCCGCCCGTCGTCCTCAGGTCACCACAGGGGTCACCAGAGGTTCGTGAAGTTCACCGTCGCGTTCGACTGGTCGACGTGGGTGAACCCCGAGCCGTTCACACTCGCGGTGTTGTTCTGGTTCGACGCTCCATCGCCGTTCGCGACCTGCTGGGTCGTGGTGGAGTTGCCGTTGTTGTCGTTCCCGACGCCGGTGCCTTCCTGGCTCGCCGACACCGCCCCCGACCCGGCCGACGCGAACGAGCCGTTGTCCGCGTGAGCGACCCCGGCGAACAGGGCTGCTGCGAGCGGCAGCGCGGCAACGGCGGCGATGGTGCGAGCGGTACGGATGCTTGCCATGACTTCCTCCTGCGGAACCACTTGTACGGGTAACCCCTGGGTGGTTGGCCGACCCCCCCGGGTCTGTTGCGTAACGACGTCGCGCACCAGAACTGCCCATGCGGCACCCCCCGAACCGACAACCACCCCCGATTCCCCCGCAAGCGTGAGCCCCACCCGTCAAACGTCGCAGCCGACAACCAACGGGGGCGCGAGGGGGTACCGGGAGAGTGCCCGGGGGCCCGCGGACCCCACGAAGGCCCAAGCCCGGCAGGGCGGCAGAGTACGGCCACGGAGCACGGCCACGGAGTACGTCATGGCGAACGCGAAAGGGGTGCCCGCTCGACTCGGGCCCCCTCTGGCGGCTCGGGAATCACAGCGAGACTGGGCTACAGCAGATCCGACACCAACCACTACGGCTCCGAGTTCCGCCAAGCCGCCGGCACCACGAAGACGACATCATGGAACGGTGTCTCCTACTGCGCCTCCATCGTCGCCCTGCCCTCGGTGAGCGGCCAGGCCACGTTCCAAACTCCGCCTGGCCGCCTGCTGCAGGACGAATCGCGGTACCCACACGGCGGCGAGCCGGGAGCCGGGGCTCCCGGCTCGCCGCCGAGATGTACAGAGTCGCCGACTCGACCGGCTGACCACCGACGCGAACCTGGTCAGTTCGCGCGGGCGACCGAGACAGTCACGATGACAGGTACTGCGTGCCCTGTTACCCGAAGAGCCTCCCCGGCTACTTCGCTCAGCCACACCGCGACGTCCGGTGTCCACTCACGCGTGCGGAACAAGAACTGCCCCACGGGTTGAGCTCCTTCGATGGGCGACCGGCCCGTTGCTTGTGCCGCAAGATGCGACGTACTGATCTTGCTGCGCGCCTCAACTGTGGCCACGTCACCCAGGTGTTCCGTCATGGCGCTCTGAACCCGAGTTTTCCACTCTCCAGCGGCCCACGCCGCCGAAGGAGCGGCCGATAGCGTCAGGTAGCTGTCCACGCGCTCGGCGGGCGACGCGAGCCCGAACCATTCCCGCATGTCATCGAGGTCACCAGAGGCATCACCTGCGGCAACCTGCAATGGGAGGTAGGTGCGGAGAGCCGTGAAGTCCACCGTGCCCACCCGAGTGAGGGCATCGAAGACAGTCCGGGCCATTGGGAGCACCGGAAGACGGGGATAGAGTCCGTCCTCCGGGATATCCGCCTGGACCCAGGCCAACTCCCTGATCTCCGGGGCTCCCGACCAGTCACCGCCCGTGTCACAGTCGAGCCAACGGTCGGGCAGGTGAAAGAACTTCTTCCCGTTCCGAGTCCGCCAGCCGTAGGGCGCGTGCCAGCCGTAGGCCTCCGCGCGCTGCATGGAAAGTTCCATGGTTGATTCGCGGAGCTGTTCCTCACCGATATTTTCGAGCCAGTGGTGCCGGTTGAGGATTCCGTGCACTTCCACTGTCATCCCGCTATGCATATTTACCCCCAACCGGCCAGCCAACTGAAATCAGACGCCGCAGCGGACCTTCACGGGCTTGGTGTACGCCTTCTCCGGCGAGTCGTTCACGCCGATGATATCCACGTCGATCACAGTCCGCCATTGCCGACTCTGCTTGTTGCTGCACTTCTTGCGGGCAGTTGTGCGCGGCTTGCTGCTGCGCTTATTGGCAGACTTGACGTTGGAAGACTTCTTGCTTACCGAGTGCCACTTGTTACCGCTCTTTGCCTTTACCTGGAGCCAAACGGTCACTTTCGCCTTCGTGCCCGGGCCGTTTATCTTCCGCCACCAGCCGTGAGCCGAAGCGACTCGGCCTTCCTTCTTGTTGCTGGAGATGTGAACCCGGTCGCCATCAGTGATGAAGACACCGGCTTCGGCAGCTGCCCTGAGGTTTCCTTTTGCCCCCTCGGAAGCGCTCCGCCCGAAGACATCAGAAGTGGCAGTGGATTCGACACCTGATCCGCTGCTGTCCGCGGATGCCGGTATGGCTGCCCCAACGGACAGCAGAAGAGCTACGGCAATGGTCGTTCCGGCTCTACGTATACCCATGAATCCCCCGATTCTTGGTTGCGCATGACTTCCGACCAAGATCCAAGCGGAGTCCACGGGATCTGGCAAGCGTTTAATCCACTGCAGCGGCGAATGTGACACTGCTCATCGCGTGGAACCATTCGGGCGAGCAAGCCGTCTCACAAAAACGCCTTCTCGCAAACCACAGCTCCACACCCCCGGCGATCACAGCAAGCGAAGACCACTTCCCGCAAACGCTAACCGCGTTACCCATGGACGCCCCCGCGCAAAGAGAAGTCACACGGAATACATTATTCCGTTTCCGTACCCTGTTTCTTGGCATCGGCCTACTTATAGGCGACTGCGGCGCGCCGCCACCTGGCTCGCACTTCCATGATGTCGGCCTGGGCGGCGAGCACGGTGATGGCGAGTTCTCCCATGGCCTTGCCGGCACGGACGGGTCCTTCGTCTCACATAGCGTCGCGACAGCGTGTTTACCAGCGGCGATGGCCTCATCAAACCGCTGCACGAAGTACGTTGCCGAGACCGATCCAAGCGGCGGCTTGGCCGCACCCACTTGTCGCGGGCGGGGTATAGGCGAGCCCAGGTGGTGAGACAGGCTCAACGCGAAAGGGGTGCCCGGTTGCTTCGGGCACCCCTTCTGGCCTGCAGTTATGTGGCCTGTGGCGGAGGCTGTGGGATTTGAACCCACGGTGGCGTTGCCGCCACGACAGTTTTCAAGAGAAGGCTGCTTCGAGCGCAGTCATGGGCCCTGACCTGCTGAATTACTTGCTCGGCCTTGAAGGACCCGTGGTGTGGTCCACAGATGGTCCACGCGCGCGAGGAGACTTCATCGTTCCCGGCGACGCCCCGGCCCAGTACGCGGAGAAGCACAGCGGTAACCACGTTGAGGCCCGCCCCACGCTGCACTCCAACGGGAACTTCCGAATGAGCGCCGGAAGAGTCGAAGACAAGGCCAGGTAGTGGGTGGCGAGGTGCGGGCATACTCCACGCGGCCGGTGGTCCCGATCTCCCGGGCCAGGAAGCCCTTAGCTTGGCAATCACTGATCGTTTGCGGTCGATGTGCTCGCTGACCCAGTAAGAAGAATGCCTAACACCCCGCCGGCGACCGTCGCCCAGAAACCGCCGTTGGCCGCTGGTCCCTGCCCCGCCTGGTGCGCTTTCCCTGTCGCGGGCTAGGACTGCTCGACGGCAAGTTGCTACTGATCAAGAGAGTCACAGGGATCGACAGCCGTGCGGCAAGCGCGCCGAACCTCAGCGAGGTTCCAAGCGCCCATTGGATTAGCGTCCCAGTCGACACCTAGGCGCATTACGGGTTCCTCAGGATTCGACTGACCGCAAAGCACTAGATGTTTTTCCATGGCTTCTAGGCCAATCAAGCCAGCGTTCAACCCCTTGACGATTTCCTTCCGAGCCCCTTCCAGGTCTCCCTTTGCGTGCAGTTCCATAATCTCTTCATGGATTGCCTTACGCTCTCCATGGGGACCCTCGTCAATAAGATTTTGCAGGCGAACGGTTGCGGCTGCCATTTCTTCGGTGCGTTCCTTAAGGCTGCGCACAATAAGATCAAGCCGAGGCTTCATGTTTTGGAGCTCTTCGTTGACTATTCTCGCCGCCTCATCCTCAGATACTTGAAGGCGCTTGACAGCCTCTCTAACCGATTTATCGTATGGAGATCCAGCCCCCCCAGACTCGAACGCTATAAAGTACAGCCCAGGCAGCCTAGGGCTCAGTACCTTACCTTCAAGAGTTCGGTAGGCTTCCGCATTTCCATCGAAGTCGTAGCTTTCGCGCAATTTCGCAAGAGGTCTATAGTTACCCTTGTCGAATTCACCAATGCATAGCTCTTCAGCTGCCGCTGTCTTGCCTTCTGCGTAGAGGTAGTGCGCAAGGTGCTCGGCGCCATCTGGGTCACCATGAGAAAACTGGATTTGCGCGACCTCCAGCGCTCCGCACGTATCGCCTACGTACTCCAATATTTCAGCGAGCTGATGACCGGAGTGATAATCCCCGAGTTCCATTCCTCGCAGGTAGAGTTGTGCCGCGTAAAAGGTTCGCCCAGCGTCTTCTAGTGAAGAGGCGATAGCGCGGAGTTGCTCAGCCTTTCGAATGTTTCTGAGCAATATAGGGCAGAATTCGACTGAAGGGAAGATCGTGCCGCGCTTTGCTCGGCCCGCCTGCTCTATGTAGTCGGAAAGTCGGTATGAGGCCGCCCGCTTGGACTCCCCCGGACGGCTTCGTACTCGGCTGAGGGGACCACCTACGCCCTTGCACGGGGCAAGGGTATATTCAAGCGATTCGTGAAACCAGTTCTCATCCAGCGCATTAAGTACCTCGGGATCGAGGGCCGCAGAGGCCAGTTGAGCCAGCAAGGGCTCTGGGATAGTTGGCGTATGACCGAATCGGCGCAAATCAATAGCGGCATCAATAATTTCCCTAGCTTCTTCGGGGGCGTTCCGATAGCGCTCCATTTGAGCAGGTGCACCTGCGAGGAATTGCGTGATGCGTGCCTGCTTCCCCTCGCTGTAGTGATACGCCTGCGCTAGGCGGGGGTCGACTTTCATGAGTTCTTTCAACTTCTCCAATGAATCTTCTGAGAAGCTGCTTGGAACTGCAATATCTGATGCGGCAAGGAGAGCCCGCGCTTGTGAATGTGTGTCTTCGCCTCCCCTATATGGGTATCGTGTTAGCTTATCCCAGTATCTTGGCCATATTGTTCCAAGGATTAGTACAGGACTGGACCCTGGGTCCCTGAGGATCTCGCGCAGGCCAGCAGCCGCCTTCTCCCCAAGGGTGCTTGCGGGTGTGTCCAGGTAGAGCTGTGTTTCGTTAAGCCAGAGAACTGTTCTTGGTGGGATGCCCTTGCGGAGAGAGTCGAGTAGTGACTCTGCATGACCAGGGTTGATCGGATGCCACAGACTCCATGAGTCGGGCAACTTCTGAACGGCTTCCCAACATGCTCTGGTTTTCCCTGTAGCCGACTCTCCGATCAGCATTGCGAGCGCGCTCTGACCGTCGACTGCATGGGCCACAATATCGTCGAGTTCATCATCGTGGCGTCGTCTGACATAAGCCGGAAGGTGAGGCAGCTCTGGTTGGCCAGTTCCGACATCAATGGAACGGTGAACTTCAAGGAGGAATGGGTCGGTCCAGTGCTTTATTTTCTGACCTAGGGTTACTAATGATCCCTTATTATTGACCCTGGCGGCCGCCTCCCAGAGGTCATTCCAGAAGGCGCGACGCAGCTGTTCATTCGCCCAAGAGCTGTAGGTCGCTACCAATTTCCAGAGGTCATCAGAATTCTTGGGAATCCTCGGACTCGTTTTGCTGAACCAGCCGCTTACTGTTTGCTTTGAAAGCCCTGAAAGCTGAACGGCCGCATTCCGAGTCCATGCTCGCCCTTGCCCCTTACGGACGGACTGAGCCCGTCGCTCAAGTGACCTGAGTTCCTCTTGCAGCGTTTGAGCTGGGCTGTCTCCAGTCACATGCACCCCCGGCCTCGTTTGGTACTCAGTCCTGGCAGGTCCGACATGGACCTCTCGGACAACGACCCTGACCACCAGCCTAGTTGTCAGCCCCAGCTGAGTAGTCCCTGTTCTCTTCAAGCTCCGGCAGCGCGGTGGAACGGTCAGGCCCACAGCGCTGCGTGACCGCGTGGTGCTGAGAGGCGGGTTCAGCCTGAGGAGGAATCGTTGTCCAAGAAGGTTTCGTCGGCGGGAGTGGTCTGGCGCTCTCGCACGGTTTGGTGGAACAAGCCGAAGCGTCAGCGAGCTGCCCGCTGGGCAGTGGCGGTGGGCATGTTTACTGCCGCCTACTACGTCCCTGAGTTGGCTTCGCCAATGGCTCTGGCGACGGCTGTCGTTCTTGAGAGGCGCACACAGTAACGAGGTCGATGGAGCAGCTTTGGGGTGAGGCTGCTTGGGGGCGAGTGATCACGGCCCCGCAAGCTTGCGGCGCGTCGGGCAGTCTGTGGACCTGCCCGGTAAAGCACGACGTTGGGGGCCGTGATCGTAGAGGCTCGCCCCAAAGTGGCTGTCTAAAGCCGTGGAGTCGACCGCCCCTGCCACGACGTAGCCCAGCTCTGGCGTCAGGTGGATGCATGCTGTGCGTGCGGTACGGGCGCTGGCTGGTCTGGAGCGGGGCGTAGACAGGAGCGCAGGCCGGGCCGGGGGCCGGGCGGCGCGCGATGAGCGGAGCGAGCCGCCTTGAACTCGCAAAAGAAGGTAGTTACTCAGCCTGGCTATTGCACTGACGGCCGGTATCGGGGGCGTCGAGACGAGTCGGCAGCTTTGTGGCGGACTGTCTCGGTTGGGTGGGCTGGCGAGCTGAGAGGGCTCATGCCCTGTTGTCGTCTTCGGAGCGCGCCGGGGGAAGTAGAAGGTCCCGCTCAGGATGCTTCTCGCCAGTCGCGTTGCCCTGGACGCCGAGGTCTGTGCGGGCTGCTTCGTGGAAGTTGTTGATCGCGCGGAACACGGAGCGGTGTCGGCTGCGCCACTCCTCCAAGGTTCCCTCGGTCTTGCCCGTCGCCTGCCAGTCGATCTCCTGGGCGATGGCGTTGAGCTCGTGGGCCGCCTCTATGACGTCGTCGCCTCCGAGGAGCATGATCCGCTCGAAGGAGCGTCCTCTCAGACGGCTCGCTTCCAGATGCTCCACGAGCATCTCTTCCTGCGTCTTGTCCGCTGCGCGGATGCCCTCTCGGTCCTCGTAGAGCTGGACGGCCAGGAAGATGACCGCCCTCATCCGGTCGATGTAGCCCTCGTACGCGGTGAGCTTCCTGTCGTCCCACCTCGTCAGCAGCTCGTACCTGGTGCGGTTCCGCTCGGACAGGTAGCTCCCGACGTACGACGTCAGCGCACCGAGCAGTACAGCGGCGATCGTTACTAGCTGCTCGCCGGCTCCCACGGCGCCCCCCGACCCAGCACTCATGCTTCAGACCCAACACTCATCTTGATGTGTTGAGGATCTTAGGCATGATCGCGACAACGCGGTTCGTTGATGGCTGGAAAGGGATGTCGAGTGGCTTGGGTGAGGTGTATCGGCCAGAGACGTCCCGCATCGCGAATCAGGGAGCAGCGGCACGGCGGGCGTACAGGGGGCCGCTGCCCCGCGTCATCGAACCTTGATCATTGCCGGCGTGCCGTGGTGATCATTAGGTTTGTGCCACCGAAGTTGGAGTGGCATGACGTGCTGGGGCGTCAGGGGTGACAGTGGGGGAGCTCGCGGCAGCGTGCGCCGTACGCAAATCCGGGCGCTGTGGCGTTTGACCGGAGGTTCTTCGAAGGCGGCGGACAAGTTCGGCGGTCTCTCGCCTCTTGCTGGGTGTCCGTTTGGAGCTGGTGGCGCCCGTGCGGCCGTTCCGCTGGGAATCTACGGGGCCCACGCAGCTGAGCTGAGCGATGACCTATGACCAACCCGGCGCTCGAGGGCTCACCGAGGCCATGGCCATGCACCGACCGCACGCGCAAGACCACCGAGAGGACCCGCTGATGAACCGTTCCGAGGCGAGCCGGAAGAAGAACGCCAAGCAGGTCGCTGCGGTCATAGCCCTCGTCGGATTCCTTGCGGTATCGCTGTGGCTCGGTGACGAGCTGTGGGATCTGGCCGTGTACTGGCCGGCTACCGGCATCGGATTCGGCGTCACCGTCGGCGTGCTGCTGCCGATCACGTTCACGGCCGCCAAGCGCTCCTTTCGCCGGGTCAACTCGGCCGAGGGTGAGCGTTCGCCTCGATGGGCCGTGGCCGGTATCGCGTGGGCGGCCGTGGCCGTGGTGAGCGGGATGGCCGTCTCCCGCGCGATCCCCGGAAGGAGGACCTCCTCGAAGCCCTGCACCAGCGAGTGGGCACCATGCTGGGTGAACCACCTCTATCCGGGCGCCTTCCTCGTGGTACTCGGCAGCTTGGCCGCGACGGCGACCATCATGACCTGGGGGCCGAGCTGGATGCCCAAGCTGCGCGGCCAGTCCCGCCGGTTCCGCCGATAACCGCCGAGGCCGGCGGAGTGGGGACGGGATGTGTCCGGAACCACCAGGAGATCGCACGGTCTTCCATGTGAATCTTGAGATCCCTGACAGTGTCGGCTCTGAGACCGCCAACGAGCTACCGCTCAAACTTCAGGGTCACGCGCTCAAGGCTCGATGGCGCAGGACAGCCGCCCCTCGCCATGATCGGCGCACTCAGCCCGTCTAAAATCGAACTTATGAACGACCGACTGCCGTCTCGCCTGGAGCTGCTGCGCTTCCTGCAGCGGGTCCAGCTGCAGCAGCTCGATCAGACGCGGCGGTGGATCGAGCAGGAAGAGGAACGGCAGACGGTGCAACCGCAGCACGAGGTGCCGCCACCGCCCGAGTGGAAGCTTGAGCGTGAGCGTCTTGGTGGCCGCGACGCTGCGCCCGTGTACGTACACCTCGGTGACTGCGGGATGGGGAAGGGGGCCGGCCTCTCTAGGGAGCAGGCCCTTCATGCCCTCGCGCAGGGAATCGGCGCTTGCCCGTACTGCCGGCCGGACACCGCGCTCGGGGTCATCGACTGACCGGCGCGGCCACGCCGAGCCCGTCGCGCTACATGACTCGCGTTACATGAAGAGCCTGAATGCCTTGTCCACTGACCAGACCTGCCAGCTCATGGAGAACAGGGCGACCAGCGAAATCAGCGCCATCATCAAGTTCTGTCCCTGCTCAGCCCAGTCGTGGATCATGAGCACGAGGTAGATGAGGTTCAGGACGAAGCCGGCAGCGAGCGCGATGGGCGTGAGGAAGCCGAGGATGAGGCCGAGCCCGAGGGCGAGCTCGGCGTAGGCGACGACGTACGCCATCACCCGCGGATACGGCTTGACCAGGCGATCGAAGCTGCTGCGCACGAAGGGCCAGCGGTGCTTCGCGGCGATGCCCGCCGCCCATGTCACACCGCCGCCCTTGAACCATTCCTTCTTGTCCTTGTGTCGCCAGCTCTCCAGCCACCACAACCCGAGCCCGATGCGTAGCACGGCGAGCCACTCGGCACCGCTGAACCAGATCGTCTGCACTGTGCGCACCTCCCGCGTCGTCAGCCAGGCGCATGACCTGACGGGGCGTCAGTTCAGCGCATCGCTGTTGGGGGCGCAAGGGGTTGGCTGTCGGCGCATGTGGGTGCTGCGGTACGCGAAAGTCCGGCTCGCCCGAGGTGTGTTCACGGCGAGCCGGACTTTCGCGCGGAGCTCGGGTCCATCCCGCGAGGTAGATGGCCCACCGTCAGCCGCGCACGGCCTCTGTGAGCCTGCCGTGCAGTGCTACGTGATCGGCTTCAAGTAGGGCGCGGGCCCAACTTGCTCGGACCTTCTTCAGGAGCCTCGGGGTGGGGTGCGGTGAGGTGTGCGGTCGCCCGCTCTCCCGTCCGCGCGGGAACTCGTCCACAGCAAGGCAGATCCTCACCCAGGTCGGCACTCCGCAGCTCGGATCATCCGAATGCATCCGTCGGCAGCGACGGACCATCGCCGTCCTCTCCCTCCCCATCGCTCTTGCCGTCCGGTGCCGATGCCTGGAGGCGCTCACCACGGCTCTCCGCGATCCGCAGCGTGTCGGCAAGGGACTCGACCAGGCGGTTGGCGAGGTAGCGGACCTCTTCGAGGGTCACCTTGGGGGCGCTGAGGACCTGCTCAGCGTGCTCGATGAGCCCGGCACCCATGCCGAGCTGTATCGCTTCCATGTTGTCGGCCAGCTGCCACAGGTACCCATTGCTGTTGTCCGTGCTGAGGTAACAGGGCTTGCCGTCCGCTCGGGACCACGGCAGCAGCCGGACCACGTGGGTCTGATTCATGCGGTCACCTCCGCGACGTACTGGCCTTTCCACCACGCGTCGAGTGAGGACGCGGCGAGCCGACGACGTTCTTCCTGCTGTCGTTCGTGAGCGAGTAGGTACGGACGGACGAGAGGGAGGTCCCAGGTCAGCTCTGCTTGCTGGTGAACCTGGTGTACCTCGCCGCTGATGTGTTGAGGTCGGGGGTGGTGGGTGCGGTAAGGGCTCGCCCCCGGGCATGCGGCCGCGGTTCGGTGCCTACCGGGCGCCGGCAGTAACCGGCGCAGGACCGCAACGAAGAATCCGGCGATACGGTGTGGCATGACGACCTGCTCTCAGGTTGGCCATGCCCCCGGACCGGTCACGCGGTCGCGGGGGCTGTGTGTTTGTCGGCATGTGGAGTGCCCGTTCGGATCAGCGCAGGGCCTGGAGCGCAGGCTCGGGTGCGCGTCGGCGCAGGAGGGCACAGCGATGCCACCACCAGGTGTGATCACCTGGCGTAAATCTAGTTAACTAGCTTAGAGTGCGAGGAGGTGGCGCGCTACACAATCGGTCGAAGGCTTGGCGTCCGCGCCGGGGTCGTCGCCTTGCTTGTCGGTGAAGGTCGACGAAGGGGGCCCGCTCGCCTCTTGTTGCTTGCAGGGGTCGTCTATACCCTCCACCTGACGGGCCGTCAGATCGGTGACCGATTGACCCTCGGGAGGGCTCTGTGACTGGCCAGGCGAACGACACTGCCGACGTACCGATGATCATCAGCGTGGACGACCACGTGATTGAGCCCGCCCACCTCTTCCAGACCTGGTTGCCGGCGAAGTACCGGGACCGCGGACCGAAGCCCATGACCGCCGGAATCGGGGGGCTGGAGCGGGTCGCGAGCAAGTACCGGTTCACGACGGACCCGGACGGCCCGCTGGCGGACTGGTGGGAGTACGAGGGGAACCTGTTCCCGTACAAGCGGATCATTGCCGCGGTGGGCTTCTCACGGGACGAGATGACCTTGGAAGGCATCACCCGTGAACAGATGCGCAAGGGCTGCTGGGACCCGAAGGCCCGGATCGAGGACATGGAGATGAACCATGTCGAGGCCTCCTTGTGCTTCCCCACCTTTCCGCGCTTCTGCGGCCAGACGTTCGCCGAGGCCAGCGATCTCGAAGTGGGGCTGGCCTGCGTCCGTGCGTACAACGACTGGATGGTGGAGGAGTGGTGCGGTGACAGCGGTGGCCGGCTGATCCCCCTGTGCCTCATCCCGCTCTGGGACGTCGACCTCGCGGTCCAGGAGATCCGCCGGAACGCCGCGAGGGGCGTGCGGGCCGTGACCTTCAGCGAGATCCCTACGTACCTCGGGCTACCGAGCATCCACTCCGGTTACTGGGATCCGTTCTTCGCCGCTTGCGAGGAGACGGGCACGGCGGTGTGCATGCACATCGGCTCGTCGTCGCAGATGCCTGCCGCTTCGCCGGACGCGCCGCCGGCGGTGGAGGCGTCGCTCAGCTTCAACAACGCGATGGCCTCGATGATGGACTTCCTGTTCAGCGGGGTCCTGGTGAAGTTCCCGAGGCTCAAGCTCGCTTACGCCGAGGGGCAGATGGGCTGGGTGCCGTACGCCCTGGAGCGCGCGGACGACGTATGGCAGGAGCACCGGGCCTGGGGCGGTGTACGGGACCTGATCCCCGAGCCTCCGTCGACGTACTACTACCGCCAGATCTTCTGCTGCTTCTTCCGCGACAAGCACGGCGTCGCCTCGCTGGAGTCCGTCGGCGTGGACAACGCGACCTTCGAGACCGACTACCCGCACGTGGACTCGACCTGGCCGCACACCAAGCAGGTCGCTGCCGACCACGTCGCCGGCCTGCCGCCGGATGTGACGTACAAGCTGCTTCGCGGCAATGCGATCAGGATGCTGGATCTCGACTTCGACAAGTAGCGGCCCGGGAGACAGTGGAAGGCGGTCGTACCGGCCTCTTGGATCGGTGCGACCGCCTGCAGGTTCTGGCCGCCCCGCTCAGTTTGTGCTTGATCTTCGGGTGTTACGCAGAAGGACTGGCGCCATACCGACACTGTCCGGCGGGGCGGCCCTTTCACTCGTCCCGGGACCGGAACCTGAAGAGCGCTTCAGCGCCCTTCAGGCTGTGTTCAGGTTCCGTTCGGCACTGTGATCAACGTCGGAAGGGCGCGACAAGGCCCGCCGGCGGAACCGACCGCACCACGCTCCGGAGGAACGTCCCCATGCAGGCCAACGCCAAGCGCACGCTCGTCCCCCGCGCCGTCGTCCTCGCCACGGCCGCCGCCGTCGCACTGATCGGCGGCACGGGTGCCGCGACCGCCTTCGCGAACGACGATGCCCCGGCCCCGCACTCCTCGGTCAAGCTCTCCCAGAGCGAGCGCCACTTGGACGACACCGCCAAGGACCGCGCCCAGGTCAAGGCCGACAAGATCAGCGAGTCCGAGGCCACCGCCAAGGCCCTCAAGGCCGTCCCCGGCACCGCGACCTCCGCCGAACTCGACAACGCGGACAGCAATGGCTCCCTCATCTGGGAGGTCGACGTCCTCGGCAAGGACCACAAGAACCACGACGTCACTATCGACGCCGGCAACGGCAAGGTCCTGAACAAGCACACCGACCGCGACGACGACGCCGCCCAGGACGCCGCCGAGACCCAGGTTCAGGTCAAGGCCGACAAGATCGGCCACGACAAGGCCACCGCCAAGGCCCTGAAGGCCGTCCCCGGCACCGTCGTCTCCTATGGCCTCGACGACAACGACCGCAACGGTTCCACCGTCTGGGAGGTCGACGTCCTCGGCAAGGACCACAAGAGCCACGACGTCACCATTGACGCTGCCAGCGGCAAGGTCCTCAACCAGCACGTCGACCAGGACGACCACGACAACGACAGCGACGACGACTGATCAGGCTTCAGGCGGCCTGGCCGCTTGCCTGAAACCTCCCCCAGAGGTCGAAGGGGCCGCCCCGTCACTGTCCGGCGGCGCGGCCCCTTCATCCGTTCCGGACCGTAGTCCGCCTTTACGCACTCTTGTTGGAACGTGGAAGCGCTGACCAGTCGCCAGGCCGACCGACAACCAAGAACCGATCGGTTCCGAACACCACGGCTGAAGAAGACAAGGGCATGGCCACGGCCTACCTCGCCGCTCGAAATGGTGTCCAGGAAGCCACGTGGTGGCACGAGGCGAGCGGAGCGCGTGAGTGAACGACTGGACAGCAGCTCAAGCTCAGCCGAGCAGGTGGGCCGCGACCGGCGCCTGTGTCCTGTAGACCGCTGCAATGCGGTCCCCGGACAACAGCAGATCCGCGACCTCAACGACTCGCCCCGCGGTATCGACGGATGTCCGCTGGATGGCCAGGACGGAGATGCCGGGGAAGATTCCCAGCATCCTGGCCTCGTCTGCCGTTGGCGGCCGGGCTCCGACTCGTTCGGTGACGTGGTCCAGTTCAATGCCGGCGTTGATGAGCCATCCCTCGTACGCGTCGCCCCATGGTGAGCCATCGCCGACGGAAACGACCGGCGCCATCGGTATCGCTGCCACCATGTCGTACACCAGGTACGAACGCACCAGGCTGCATGGGCTCCCGTCCTCCTGGCGCCGACCGCGGTAGCTGAATTCCAGCAGGCTCGTCCGCGGCTTCACGTTCAAGCGAGCGGCAAGCTCTGCCGTGGCTTTCATTTCGCAGCAGGTGACAACCACGTCGATATCCGGAGCGGGGCCGGCGAGCCGCCTGCTCCGCCTGTCATTGGCGTACTCGATCCGAGTCCCCGACGCCCGGACGAAGCTTCCACGTCCGTGGTGCTTCTCGATCAGCCCTTCGGCCTGCAGGGCGCCGAGCGCCTGACGCACCGTGGGCAAGCCCACCTTGTGCGCCCTGGCGAGGGCAGTCTCCGCGGGCAGGCGCGAGCCGGCGGGGAGCGAGCCGTCCTGGATCTGCCGGCGGATGTCCGCAGCAATCACCTCGTACCGCTTAGCCATCCACAATCACCATTTCCTCGCTCGGGTTCAATGGGCGGCACCACTCCGGTACTTCCGATCGGGGGCGGGGTCCGGTCAACGCGCTCGTTCTCCTCTCGGGAGGTGCGATGGCTCGGCGGCCGGGATCGTTCTGCCAGTCATGTGTGCGGCTCCCTACGGCCTGCTCTCGTCGACTTGGCCGGGCCGGTCTTCGCGGGGTTGCGGCGGCCCGTACGTCTTTCGGCGGGGCGCTTCATCAGGGCCCGCGCGACCATGCGGATGCGGAACGATCCAGATGACCGCCCAGGCACTGAGCCCGTCGGCTCCTCCTTCAAGGCCGAACCGGTCGGCGCGTTCTAAGGCGGTCAGCAAGAATCGCCAGCTCGCCTCGGATGGTGCTTCCGGCACGCTGACCTCGATGCGGATGCGGCCGGGGCGGCGGGACAGTCGCGGCTCGTAGCCGGCGGCTGCAAGGCGTGCCGCGATGTCCTGCGCTCGGGATGCAGGTGCAGGCACGTCTCCTCCGTCGCAACGAAATTACCCACCGTGAAGCTAGTTAACTAGCCTAGAGCTAGTGGACTAGATTTGCCATATGTCTGAGCAGCCGCCTTATCTCGCCGTCGCCGACCGCCTCCGGCAACGCATCACGAGCGGCGAATGGTCGCCTGGTGACCGGCTGCCCTCCCGCGCGCAGATCGGCAGCGAGTACGAGGTGGGCGAAAACGTCGTCCGTCGCGCACAGGAACTGCTCATCGCTCAGGGCCTACTCGAAGGCCGCGCGGGATCAGGGACGTACGTGGCGGAGCCTCGTGACCGCCTTCGCATGGTCCGCTCCTGGTGCCGCGAGCAGCGCGACGGTTCGCCGTTCCGGGCGGACATGGCGGGTCTTGGTAAGCGCGGATCTTGGGAACACCGGACCGAGGCGAAGGTGCCGGCTCCGGCAGACATCGCGGCGCGCCTCGGCATCCCCGAAGGTGACCTGTGCGTCCGTACGGAGTACGAGTTCCTGGCGGACGGAAAGCCGGTGCAGCTGTCGACGAGCTGGGAGCCGTACGACATCACGGGCGGCACCATCGTTGTACTCCCCGAGGGCGGCCCGCACGCCGGCCGTGGCGTCGTGCAGCGGATGGCGGAGATCGGCGTCGTGATCACGCACGCCGTCGAACAGCCGGAGCCGAGAAAGGCCACCGACGCGGAAGCGACCCTGCTGGGGGGTGCCGCGTAGCTCCTTGGTCACCCATATCCAGCGCACGTACATGGCGGAGGACGGTCGGCCGGTGGAAACCGCTGACATCATCCTTCCCGCCGCACACTGCGAGATCGTGTACGAGGTCCCGATCGACCGCGCGTAGGACCGCTGCCCGCAGACATCCACCACACTCGGGAGCCGGCGTGACTGCTGCCCTTCATCGGTTAAAGCGGGACCTGGCGCGCTGGTACGTGCGTTACGCACCGGGCACCCTCGGCAAGCCTGCCGTGCTCGACAACTACCTGAACGCTGAGCTGCGGGACCACCCCGTGGTCCGCCAGGCCCGGACCCGCTTCGGCGCCACCTTCACGACGGACACGCAGGACCTCATCCAGCGGTACATCTACCTCTTCGGGGTGTGGGAGCCACACCTGACGCAATGGCTTGAGAGCCGGCTCAAGCTCGGGGACACCTTCGTGGATGTCGGGGCGAACATCGGCTACTACAGTTTGCTCGCCTCGCATCTGGTGGGGGAGAGCGGCAAGGTCGTGGCCATCGAGGCATCGCCGAGGTTCCACAGCGTCCTCGTGGACCAGGCCGAGGCCAACAACTGCACCAATCTGCGCGCCGTCAACGCCGCGATCTCCGACCGGGACGAGGTGCTGACCTTCATCCTCGCGAGCTCGCACAACATGGGCGCGAACAGCATCGTCCCGTACACCGGCGAAGCGGAGTCCACGTTCGAGGCCCAAGCCCTGCCTCTGTCCGATGTGTTGACGGCGGAGGAGCTCGCCAAGGCGCGCGTCATCAAGATCGACGTCGAGGGCGCCGAAGGGGCCGCCGTCCGGGGTCTGGAACCTGTCCTCGACCAGCTTCGCCCCGATGTCGAGCTGGCCATAGAGGTCACGCCGCAGCGGATGGCCGAGCTGGGACAGTCCGCCGACGAGCTGCTGGAGACGTTCACCAAGCGAGGGTTCAACGTGTACCGGCTGGCCAATGACTACGCGGCCGGCAGCTATCCGGTCGCCCTGCACCGTGGTGTCCAAGTGCCGACTCGCTGGCGTGGCCCTGTCACCGACGAGAGCGAGCTGATCTTCTCTCGGATGGACGCTGAAGAGTTGCTCTGAGAGTTGGTCGGTCCATGTGGCGGGGCCTGCGGGTAGGGGCCCGTCACCACATCCGAAGTACGCCTCGACCGGTGCGTGAGGCCGACTCCGGATGTCCGTGTGCGATTGCCACCGCCACGGTCCGACCCTCCGCGCAGGCGCCTTTCGGGTCATGGAGACAATCAAGGAAGCGTCTGTGGCCTGACGGTGTGCTCCGTGGACCGGCGGTATCCGTAAAGGTGCAGTGGCTTAATCGAGCCGTAGCGGCGGTGTCGATGAGGTTGGACGCATCCGTGTAGCGGACGGGGGCGGCCCAGAGAACGCCGCCAGCTGCCCCAACGGTGGGGCAATACCAGTTCGATGGATCTTCCGCTGTCGTTTTCTGGCCACACCGTACACAACCGGCCATCCATGCCAGGAGCGCGTCAGGTCATAACTCCTGGTCCTCTATGGCGGTTTGCCGTCGAAGCATGCAGGAAACGGACACTTCTACGCGGGGAGACTGGCGCAAAAGTTCGATTTTTTCTTGCCGAGCACAGCTTGATCACTGCATGCTCACACGGCTCCCAGTCGAACGGATCGACTCACGCCTGACCAGCGTGCGGGGGAAGTCAATCTCAAGGAGGGGACATGCGCGTTTCGCGTCTGTCATGTGCTGCGCTTTCGGGCGCAGTGGCCACGATGGTTTTCGGCGTAATTCCGGCCCACGCCGAAGGAAGCAAGACCACATACATCTCGAACTGGGCGACCGGTTACGAGTCCAGTCGCTGGCACGACACCAACTCCGACGGCGCCAGCACCACGGTCAGATTCTCGGGCTGCTCGATCCCGAGCTCGCCGGGAACCAAGGCGTCCGCGACGGTCTCTGTATGGAAGGACACCTTCGGGCCCGACACCAACTACGGATCGAAGAGCAACGCCTGTTCGTCGACGCTTTCATGGGGCGACCGGGCCAAGGCCGACTACTACTTCGTTCTGGACAAGATCAACGGTGCCTCGGGGTCGGGGACGTTTCACCTCAACGCCAAGACCGTAACGATCAAGTGGTAACGCACAGCCTGTGACACACCGCCGGGCGGGGCGCCCCGCCCGGCATCGTCATCCCCCACGACCAGCAAGGACGAGATGTCTCTGCAGTTCACCCGATGCTCCTTCCAGTACGGCCGGAAGGTGCCGGTCCTCGACAGGCTCAGCCTGACCATTGACCACAGAGCTACCGTCCTGCTGGGGCCTAACGGCGCCGGTAAGTCGACGCTGATGGGCATCGCCGCCTCCTGGCTTTCTCCCACTCGGGGGACCGTTGCCTGGCGGGGCCGCAAGCCCGACAGCGCCCGCGACCGCGCGGCCTACCGATCCGCAGTCGGCTGGCTCCCGCAGAACATCAAGCCCATGCCGGGACTGACAGTGCGGGAGAACGTGGCCTACATCGGCTGGCTCAAGGGTATGGCCCGCCGTGAGGCCTGGGATCGCTCTGCCCCGGCGTTGGAGCGCGTGAAGCTCGGCAGTCTCGCCGACCGCAAGAGCCACCAGCTCTCCGGGGGGCAACTGCGGCGCATGGGCATCGCCGGGACGCTCGTACACCACAGCGAACTCGTCCTCCTGGACGAGCCCACCGCCGGCCTGGACCCCTCCCAGCGCAAGGTCTTCCGCCAAGTGGTCGACGACCTGCTCACCGACGTGCACCTCGTGGTCTCCACCCACCAGACCGAAGACCTCGACGCCGTCTACGACCACGTCGTGGTCCTGGACCGCGGCAAGGTCCGCTTCCAGGGCGACACCGCCGGCTTCCTGGCCCTGGCCCACCCCGAGGTGCCCGAATCCCGCCGGGCCGAGGGCGCCTACACCCAGCTGATCGAACAGGAGGTCTGAGGCCATGCGCTGGCGCACCGTCCTCCGTTCTTCATCCGCCGCCTGGCTCGCACCCTTGCTGGCGGCCTTCGTCGCCTTCCTGCTGCGGGATGACCTGGTCGCAGGGGTCACCGCGGGCTATTGGCCCAGCGCCTTCGGCGCGGCCGCCTTCGCCCTGCCCTTTGTCACCCCTGCCTGCGCCGCCGCCGGCGCCTGGGAAGGCTCCCGCATCACCCGCGGCAACATCGCCGCCTGGGCACCGGCCCGCTCCGGCCTGGCCATCGCCTTGCCCCTGCTCTTGCCCGTTCTGGTCCTCGGCCTGCTCGGCATGGCCGTAGCGGTCGGCTTCACCGTGACCGAAACGGCTCCCCACGGTGGCACGCCTCCGCTCGGCGTGGCCGCGATGTGGCTGGTGATCGTGCTAGCCAACGCCATGGCCGGCTTCCTCCTCGGCCGCAAGCTGCCGCTGGTCATCGCAGCCCCGCTCGCCCTGATCCTCAGCTTCGTCCTCACCGCCTACCCCGCCACCCTCGAACCGCTGTGGCTTCGCCACATGGTCACCGGCGGCGTCAACGGCTGCTGCTCCCTGGACCAGACCCTCAGCTGGCGTGCCATCGCCAGCGCCACCGTCCTTGCGTTGGCCGTCGTGTTGGCGGCCGGGCTCGCCCTGACAGCCGCGGGCAAGCGAGCGGTCCGCATTGGCGCCACGGGTCTACTGGTGGCCGGGCTGTTGGGCAGCGGCACGCTGGCCTACGGCCTGCCGGCCGAGCCCACCAATGCCCGCTCCACCGCCGCGCTGAGCTGCAGCGGCTCCCAGCCGCAGGTGTGCGTCTGGCCCGAGCTGCGCAGCCACCTGACCGCCATCACCCGCGACGCCGCCGATGCCCGGCAGCGCCTGCAGCACGCTGGTATGAGCGTGTCGGCCCGACTCACCATGGCAGAACACCCTGGCGCCGGCGCTTTGTACATCGGCTCCTGGGAGCAGCCCACCTCCGACAATGTCCGCTTCGGCGTCGCCGGCGGGCTGCTGCCCGCCAATCCGCCGGCCTGCGCCGCCAAGGGTGACTTCCCCGGCGACGCCGCCTTCGGCCCCCTCGCCTCCTGGCTGGCGTTGACCGCGGGAGCCACCCCGAGCGAGGTCGCCAACCGCTATGGCCAGCAGGAAGCTACCGTCGCCGCTCATATTCGCACCGTCCCCGCAGCCCAACAGCACACCTGGTACCAGCGCAACGAGCGCGCGCTGCACGACTGCACCACCCGTCCCCAGCTGAAGCTGCCCGCCCAGGCCTCGGGAGGCGCGCAGTGAGCTGGTGGCTTAAGACCAAGGCCGTGCCGCAGGTGATTGCCACTATGCTCGCCGCCCTGCTGCTGACCGCCCTGGCCCAGGACGAAGCGATCCCGGTACCCACCATCGTGGGACCCTCCGGCCAGCTCCTCTTCGGCGAGATCCTGGGCATGCTGCCCACCGTGGTGCTGCTGTACGGCATCGAACGGGGCGACACCATGGCCGAAGAAGTCGCCGTCCGGCCGGCCCGCCCGCGCACCCTCGTCCTGTGCCTGTCCTACGTCCTCGTCATCACCGTGCTGGCCGCCTTGGTCCACGCCGTCTTCGACCGGCCCGATGTGCTCTCCATGGCCCGTAACAGCATCGGGTTCCTCGGCGTGGCGCTGATTCTGCGGGCACTGGTCGGACCGGGCATCGCGGCCATCGCCATCGCCGCGCTCCCGCTCTTCTGCGCAGCGGCCGGGCGCCGCCCGGGTGGCACGGCACAGCCTTGGGCCTGGCCGATCCACCCCGCCGCCTCCGCCCTCGCGCTCGCCGAAGCCGGCATTCTCCTTCTCGTCGGCTGCCTCCTATTGCTGTGGAGGCGCAGGCCAGTGGCGAACCTTTTGGCCCTGGGCGTCTGACGGACCGTGCACAAGCCGCGAAGCGGGCCACACCCACGTCAGTGGGCTTCCGCGAGGGAACCTGACCTCGGCCGATAGGCAGTGGCTGTGCGAGTGGGAGAGCGACCCTGAAGGCGGCCGCTCTCCTGTTGTGCTGGCCGGCTCAGTAGCTTCACGAGCGATGGCGGCCGATCGCCTGCTTCTTGGCCGCAGTGAATTCTTCGTCAGTGAGAGCGCCTGAGGAGTGCAGATCGACGAGCTCGGAGAGCTCCTCGGCCAGTCCGTTCGACTTGGGGAGCGGGGCTGGAGGCACTGTCGAGGAAGGGGGAACCTGGCGCCTCTCCGTGATCATTTTACGCATTTCATTGAGAGGGTTCAGGGCCGCGGCGTATTCGCGCTTGGACAACGGAAGTGTGTTGCTCAAGGCGTATGGGTTATTGGCGTTGGCATTCGGCGAAGACAGAGCGCCTCGCCAGAAGTCTTTGTTGGCCGTCCCTTGATAGCTGGCAGTGAGGACTTCCAGAACGCCGTTGATCATGCCGGAGTTGTACTCGACGGCGGTGACCTCTTGGTAGGGGAAGGTGGAAATCCGTGATCCGCCGAAACTTCCGGCCATCATGCTGGTCATCCCGCCGGTCTTGATGATCATGCAGCGGTCGGAGAATGCGGCGAGAACGCCCGATCCGGCAGCAGAATGTAGGATGAACCATGGCGCTTCGCCGGGCGAGCAGTGCTCCTCGATCACCTTCCGCGCCTTTCGGCTGGTTTTCTTTCCTACGAGGAGAGTCTTCGCCCAGGCGTCAGTGGTCTGCTGCTGCTCGGCTTCGACTCGGTCGTGCACCTCAACGTCCGGCCCCTGCTCGATAGCCTGCTGGACGTCCTTCAACACCTCGTCGGCATCTGCTGCCGAAATGGCGCCGAAGGAGATGTCTTCACCATCAGCGCTGACCAGGTGAAGTGTTTTGCTCCCCATCCGGGATCGCATCTCTGCCGCCCGGGCGTCAGCCAACATCATCTCGATCCGTGGCCCTGGCGTACTGCCGCCGCCGCTACTGTCGAACGCCATAAGGCGTGTCGTTGTGAGGGCCAGCGCATTGGCCATGGGCTTGGCGTGAGAAGTCTTGGAGAGCATGACCAAGGCCTCGCCAGGAAAGAGGTGCGGCCGAAGCTGGTCGGCCCATCTCTTTGCATGCTTTTCGTCGACCTTCGATGTCGCGTGAAGCGTTCCAGACATCTCAAAACCACCTTCCACGGCGGAACAAGCCGCGCGCTCTACTAGCTGCCGCTCCATCCGCCCGAAGATGCCCAGTAGATCTTCATTCGGGGTCTTACGAGCGTCGCGATGCGGGGGCTCGCGTGCCAACTGCCGTAACTTCCAGTATGGCCCTTGGGATGCGAGAAGCGCGAGACATGGAGTAGGTGGTGGAGTACCCCGGAAGGGCAGTGCCGGTGGGTTAGAAACGCACCGGCAGGACCATTCGGTTGCAGTGGATCAGCCCTATCCGTGACGCCAATTCGTCATAGCCGCCAGGGCCCGAGCCCGAGCCTGCACAACCGCGAACCGTGCCTCCCGCTCCTCCTCATCGGAGTGCGCAGCCTGGCTCGTGACCTGCCCAGGCCACTTCCGGTACAGCAGGCCAGTCTCTGCGGAGAACCAGCCGCGGCTGACCGCGCTCAGCGCCAGCAGCAGGCCCGTGTCCTCCGAGGCCGGCAGGGCCATCCAGCCGCCGAGGGCCAGGAGGAGGTCGTGGCGGATGCAGAGGGTGGCGGGGTGGACCTGGGCGCGGAAGTTGTGCGCCTCCCAGTGTTCAAGCACGGCGCCGCGCTCGATCGGGCCCTCCGGCGGGTCCTGGTCGAAGCCGACGGTCGAGCCGTCGGGCATCAGGTCGAGGACGCGGGCCGTTGCCCAGCCGATCGACGGGTCGCTGGTCAGAGCGCGCAGGTCACGGGCGAGGGCGCCGGGGGCGAGCATGTCGTCCGCGTCGAGGACCTTGATGTACTCGCCCTTGGCGCGCGAGAGGGCGAGAGTACGGGCCATCGCGGCGCGACCGTGGCGGCCCTGGCCGAAGCTGATGCGCGGGTCATCGGGGACGTGCGGGCGAACCTCGTCCGTCTCTCCGTCCTCCTGGATCACCCACTGCCAGTCCCAGCCGTCGGGCAGCTCCTGCTCCGTCAGCGACTTGTAGGCGTCGGCGAGGTACTTGGCGGCCGGCGGATGGACGGCCGTCATGACCGTGATGATGTTCGGCATCATCACCACCGGTCCAGGGGCGTCGTGAAGACCAGCTCAGTGACGTCGCCGGGCAGGATCACGTCGGAGACCTCCACCACTCGGTCCTCGGTATCGATGGAGATCTTTCGGAGAACGAACACTGAGACGCCCTTCTGGAGGCCGAGCTCCTCGGCCTCCTCTGCTGTCGGAGGCCGGGCGGTGATCCGCTCCACTATGCGGTCCAGCTCGATGCCGACCGTGAGCAGTTGGTTCTGCGTACCCCCAGGCCACGGCTCGTTGGAGTCGTCGAGGAGGTCGGGATTCGACGACACCGCGTCGTAGAGAAGGTGCGAGCAGACGAGGCTGAGCGGTGCATCGCCTTCGCGGGGGAAGGTCCGGTACTCCCGTTCCAGCAGGCGTGTTTCGACCGGCACGGAGAAGACCGCCGCCAGGTCCTCGTCGGCCTTCACTTCCCGGTAGGTGGCCTTGAAGGCGAGATCAGAGACGGTCAGGCCGGTGTCGTGCTCAGTGGAGCCGGTCTTCAGACGCTCGGACTCCAAGAGTCGCGCGCGGTTCTTTTCCCACTGATGACGCTGGTTGCTGCGCTCCACCCGTGGCCGCGGCTCGCGGATGAAGTTGCCGACGCCGTGCCGCTTGTCGATCAGCCCTTCGGCGAGCAGTTCTCCCAGCGCGTCGCGCATCGTCGGCACGCTGGTCTTGTACTGCTCCGCGAGCGTGGTCTCGGCCGGCAGGCGGTCTCCCGGCTTCAGCTGGCCTGCACGGATGCTCTGCCGCAGCGCGTCAGCGATCCGCTCGTACTTCTTGGCCATGCGGTGCTCACCGTCCCTCTCCGTCGGACGGATTCAGCATAAGTCCTCAAGAGGAGTTGACGACAACCGGAGCGAGCCCTATGTTCATAGCAACTCCTAAAGAGGAGTTGAGGACAAGAGGTCTTGATGACCGTCTTGCCCTGCTCGCCCATGCCTGCCTGCACCGGCAGCGCCGCGCGAACCCGCAGTACCGAACCAGCCGGAAGCCCGGGAAGGCGACGTCGTCGCACGCCGAGGGGCCAGCTGGAAGAGGACGTTCCTTGAGAACTGAATGGCACGGCGCCTGGCAAGCAAGACCGTGCCCTGACCAGTGGCTTTAGCCCTGGTGGCTCCCTAGCGAGGAGCCACCGGCGGCCATGACCACTCGTCTCCGACGAGCGGTTTGCCGCGGCTGCCTCGCGCAGAACAGCGGCTGGCTCAGCACAGATATGCCGGGTCGGCGGTACTCCCGTGCAAAAGGACACCACTGCCGCCCCGGGTCTCCCTGCTTACTCATTCAGATCAGGAGAGCCTCATGGCCTATGTGATCGACAGCCTCCAGGACGTCGACGACGACCCGATGGACCTGGTCATTGGCACGCCTACCGAGCTGTGGCTCGGGGTGCCGGGCGAATCCGACGAGGAGCGCCTCGCTCGCCTGGATGCGGCGCGCGACATCCTCGCCGACGAGCCGGAGCTGATGGATCTCGTCACCCGCATCACCGTGGAGGCGATCGAGACGGAAACGCCCGATCTGCTGGCCGCCCACCAGAGCTGCATGGCCTTCGCGGGCCACTACGACCACACCCCGACGGAAGGACTCGGCTGATGAACGGCTACTTCGACTACGAGGACTACGACTTCACCCAGGACTACCCCTCCACCGCCCTCGCGGTCATGACCGACGAGTCGGAGACCGCTGGCACGTGCGACCGCTGCCGGCTGCTTCCGGGTGAGGCGGTGACCGTCGGAGGGCTGACCGTGGTGTGCGCCTGCTGGATGGGGCAGGGCGCGACCGAGGAGGTGTGCCAGTGCGGGCCCGAGGAGGGGGACGCGGACGGTGACGGAATCCCTGACTGACTGCTCCAGCCCGGCACCGGTACCGTCGCCGGCTCCCGGGCGGTCCGTGACGGAGCAGGAAGCCACCGCCGCCCGAAGAGCGATCGAGCAGTTGGAGAGGACCGGGCAGCTCGTGACCCGCTCCCTGCTGGTCCTCGGGTTCGGGGCGCTGGTGTTCACTTGCATCAACGTCACGAGATTCGCTACCGAGCATGACGTGCCGGGCTGGGTCGCGTGGATGCTCGATCCGTTGGCGTCGCTGGCTCTCCTGACCGTCTTGTACGTCGACGGGGTGCTGGCCGAGCAAGGCGGCTACCGGCCGAGCGGCTGGCCGTTCATGCTTCGCTGGTTCGCAGGCTTGTCCACCTGGATCATGAACTGCTGGCAGAGCCTGTACCCGGACGACGACTTCCGTCTCATCCCGGTCCACGCCGACGCCGGCGGGCTGCTGCTCCACTCGGTCGCACCGTTTCTCCTCATCACCTTGGCCGAGGCGTCCGCCGGGTACCGCACTTACCTCGCGCGGAAGACCGCAGAGCATCAACGCACGATCAAGGCGCATCAGGATGCGGCAGCTGCCGAGCGCGAGGCTCGTGCCCGGCAGGCCCGCGAAGAGCGTGCGCGGGCCGAGGAAGCGGAGCGCGAAGAGGCTCGCGAACAGGCCCGGTTGGCAAGAGAACAAGCACAGCGTGAGGCCGAGCGCGAGGAGCGCGAACACGCCGCGCGCCTCGCCCGCGAGGTCAAGCAGGCAGAAATCGAGAAGGCTCGCGAACTGGACCGCATTGAACGCGAAAAGGAGGAACGAGCGGCCCGGCGTGAGGCCGAGCGCCGCCGGGTCCAGGCCGAGATCGAGGCCGCTGAGCGTGACCGAGAGGCCCAGCGCGAAATGCTGCGCATCAAGGCGGAAGCCGAGGCCAGAGCCCATGAGGAGAACGAGCGGGCCAAGCGCGAGGCCGCAGCCGCACGGCGCTCCCGCTCCGAGCGCGATCGGATGAGGCACACGCGGACCGCCTCGGAAAGTTCCTCGAAAGCCGGCCGCGTAGGCGCCTCGAATTCTGACGACCGCGCCTCGAACAACGAGGCGCGTATCCCTCGAGAAGTGCGTGCGGCGCAGAGGGAGAAGGCCGAACGCGAGGCTGCCGCAGTCCTGTTGGACAACCGCACGCCGGATCCCGTCGAGCTCGCGAAGTCGTACGGACACGGCGAGACGTGGGGCGGTGATCGCATCCGTGCGGCACGCCGGCGGCTGGCCGAGGAAGACGGCTTCGAGGACGCCGTCATCGCCGCGGTGCTCGAACTCAGCGCCTGATTGATCCGCTGCACGACTGCCAATCCCTCGCGCACCTGTACGCGAGGCGTTGGCTGACCTGACGTCCTGATGTGGGGCGGCCGTCCACGGCCAAGCGACCGGCCGCCCCACTCGTCCCTCACGGCATCGGAAGGACATTCGCATTGAAGCACGAGGACGAAAACGAACTGTTCCGCCGCCTGGAGGCGGAGTTGGAGCCTGATTCCGACGAGCCTGATTCCGAGGAGTCCGATTCCGACAAGCCCGATTGCGGCGCGGACATCGTCGACCTGGACAAGGCACGCCACGCTCGTACCGCTCGTACGGCGTCCGGGGCTTCGGATGATCCGGACGCGGTGGTGCCGGTCGACGGCCCTGGCCCGGCCGGCCCCGGCCTCTTGGCCCGGCTGTCCGGCGCCAAGCGTCGGCCGGTGCTGCCCGGCTGGCTGCGCTCCCGGCAGGAGCTGACCACCGCGACGCGGTGGGTGGCTGGGCACTACGGCCACATGGCCGCCTACCACGGCGTCCGCACCCCCATCTATGGCGTCCGGCTTGCTTTCCAATCGCCCCGCGGCACTGCCCGCTTCCTGGGCGGGACGATGCGGTGGGTGGCCGACAAGGAGGGTGAGCCGGTCCGGCTGGCCGCGGTGCGGCGGGAGGACGCGGCCGAGTACCTCAAGCTCTCCCGGCAACGTGACGGCCGCGTCCGGCTGCGCACCCTCGTCGCCCTTCTCGGCTCCCTGGTCGGCCTCGGTACGGCTCTCGCCTTGTACGTGCTGGCGCCCGGGTGGCTGCAGGCCGTCTCCCTCGGCGCCCTGGTACTGGCGTTGGGGGCGGCCGGCACCGAAGCGGACGCCCCGGTCATCACCCGCGCCGTCGAGACGTCCAAGGCGCCCAAGCTCACCAGCGACATCGTGCTGCGCGCGCTGGGAGCGCTGGGCATCCCGGCCATCAACCAGGCCCAGTCCAAGGGCCGGGACGGCTTTGCCTTCACCGCCCCCATCACCCGGGACGGCCCCGGCTGGCGGGCCGAGGGTGACCTGCCGTACGGGGTGACGGTCACCGATGTCATCGACCGGCGGGACAAGCTCGCCTCCGGCCTGCGCCGCCCGCTGGGCTGCGTGTGGCCCGAGGCGGTGCCCGAGGAGCACACCGGGCGGCTGGTGCTGTGGGTCGGCGATCAGGACATGTCCAAGGCCAAGAAGCCCATGTGGCCGCTGCTGGCAGGCGGCAGCGTGGACCTGTTCAAGCCGGTGCCGTTCGGCACCGATCCGCGCGGGCGCTGGGTCGAGGTCACGCTCATGTACATCGCGGGCATCATCGGCGCCATCCCGCGCATGGGCAAAACCTTCCTGCTCCGCCTGCTCCTGCTGATCGCGGCGCTGGATCCGCGGGCGGAGCTGCACACCTACGACATGAAGGGCACCGGCGACCTGGATCCGGTCGGCGACCGCGTCTCCCACCGCCACGGCGCCGGCGACGATGACGAGGTCATCGAGTACGCCATCCGCGACTTCCGCGAACTGCGGCAGGAGCTGCGGCGTCGCACCAAGATGATCCGCTCGCTGCCGCGGGACATCTGCCCGGAGTCGAAGGTGACCAGCGAGCTGGCGGACAAGAAGGAGCTCGGCCTGCACCCGATCGTGGTCGGGGTGGATGAGTGCCAGGTCCTCTTCGAGCACCCCAAATACAAGGACGAGTTCGAGGAGATCGCGACCGACCTGGTCAAGCGCGGCCCCGCCACCGGGATTGTGCTGCTGCTCGCCACCCAGCGCCCGGACGCCAAGGCCCTGCCCACTGGCATCAGCGCGAACGCCTCGGCCCGGTGGTGCCTGAAGGTCATGGGGCAGTTGGAGAACGACATGGTGCTGGGCACCTCCGCGTACAAGCGCGGGGTGCGGGCCACGATGTTCTCCTGGGCCGACAAGGGCGTGCACTACTTCGTCGGCGAAGGCGCGGATGCCCGGATCGTGGCCTCCACCTATGTCGACAGCGTCGGCGCGGACAACATCGCGCTGCGGGCCCGCAAGGCCCGCGAAGACGCCGGCACCCTCTCCGGCCACGCCCTCGGCGAGGAACCGGAAACCGCCGTGGCCTCCTTCGACCTGCTCCGCGATCTGCTCGGCGTCATCCCGGTCGAGGAAGCCAAGGTCTGGAGCGAGACCGTCGTGGCCCGCCTGGCGGAGCTACGGCCGGACGTCTACGGCGAGTGGGCCGCCGAACAGCTCACCTCGGCGCTCAAGCCGTACGGCATCGAGACCGTCCAGATCGGCCGCCGCATCAACGGCAAGGTCGTCAACCGGCGCGGCATCGAGCGCGCCCACATTACCGCCGCTGTCGCGGAGCGTGACGGAAACCGCGACGCCGGATAACGCTCCGGGGCCGCTAGCGCTAGCAGCAACCCTCGCTAACGTTAGCGGCCCCGCTAGCGCCCCATTTCCACTCTGACCAGGCCGCTAGCGGCTAGCGGCCTCCTTCGAGCGTGCCCTGAAAACGCCAGAGAGGACCCGCGATGACCCTCACCTCAGCTGCTATCACGCTCTTCACGGGCTACACGCTGTGTTACGCCGCGCTCTGCGCGGTCAGCCCGTTCGGCGACTGCCGCAAGTGCCGTGGCTTCGGCTTCCAGCTCATCAAGGACCGGAAGGGCCGTCTGCGGCCGGGCAAGCTCTGCCGCCGCTGCCACGGCGACCGCAAGCGCATACGGATCGGCCGCCACCTCTTCAACATCGCGTCCCGCATCCACCGCACCGGCACCCGCTGACCTTCACCTCTCACCCCACAGAGGAGGCCCTCGTGGCTGTCACCGTCTCCCTCGTCGCCCTGTTCGGTCTCGTCCTGATCTTCCTGCTCCGCTCCAAGACCCTCGGCTACGGCTCCGCCTTCATCGCCGTGATGTTCGGCTTCTACCTCGCCTCCACCGGCATCGCCCACCAGGTCAACCAGCTCACCGCAGCAGTCGTCTACGCCGTCCACAATCTGTAGGGACCGCTCGTGCACGAACACACCACGTCCATCGACGCGTACGACGAAGCTCCGCACCTCCTCGCCGAAATGACCTGGGTCACTGACCAGGTGGCTACCCACGCCTCCGGCATGCGGCTGAGCCGGGAGTTCTGGCTCCGTAAGGCCGCGTTGCTGGACCGGCTCGCCCTTCGCGAGACCGAGGGGGAGGGCATCCCCGAGGCCATTGCGGAGGCCAGCACCCTCGCCGCCAGGGCGGCTCACCGGCTCGCTCAGTACGACCGGGAACGTGGCGGCGGACCGTTCGCCACGAGCAACGGCCCGATCCCGCCCGACTCCCCGCTGTGGGACCCGAGCTACCGGCCGTACGTCCGCCAGGAGTACGCGGCCTGGCGGCGGATGACCGCGACCTGACTCTGAATGCGCCGAGGCGGCGGCACTCCCGTGCAAGGACACGCCGCCGCCCCGGTTCTCCCTGCCCGTCCGAAGACAGAACAGGAGACACCCATCATGTCACCTGAGGCCGCACCGGCACCGTACGACAATGTGCGGTCTCTCCACGGCGACCTCGCACCCCTGGCCGGCTCCCAGCCGCCCCAGGATCTCGAAGCCGAACAGTCCGCGTTGGGCGCCATGCTGCTCTCCGCTCAGGCCATCGCGGACGTGATCGAAACGATGGACCCCGGCGACTACTACCGGCCCGCGCACGAGATGATCCACCGCGCGATCTGCGACCTGTACGACCGCGGGCAGTCCTCCGACCCGATCACCGTTGCGGACCATCTCAACAAGCGCGGAGACCTGCGCAAGGTCGGCGGAGCGTCCTACCTCCACACCCTCGTCCAGGCCGTGCCGACCGCGGCCAACGCCGAGTACTACGCAGAGATCGTGCGGGAGAAGGCCGAACGCCGCCGCTTGATCGAAGCCGGTACGCGTCTCGTACAGGCGGCTTCCGCCCCGAACACCGACGCTGACGAGCTCCGCGCCACGGTGCTGCGGCAGATCACCGAGCTGACCGCACGCCCCACCGAACCGTCCGACGAGGACGCGGCACCGAGCGGCCCGCCCAATCCGCTGTACGACCGGCGTCCGGGCCTCCACCGCCCGCACCGGCCTGGCCCCACGCCGCATCCAGACGTGTTCTGCGGCTGGGTGGGCGAGACGGTCCGAGAGCTGGACCCCACCACGGAGGCAGATCCGGTCGCGGTGCTGGCCAACCTCCTCTCCGCAGCCGGAGCGGCCATCGGCCGGCGCCCGCACCTGATGATCGGCAACGACCGGCACCCCACCCTGATCTGGGCCCTGACCATCGGCCCCACGTCGTCGGGCCGCAAGGGGTCGGCGACGTCGACCGCCCGGCGGGTGCTGGCGGAGGCCCTGCCGGATTTCTTCGGCCCCGAGCACACCCCGCGCGGGCTGAACTCCGGGGAAGGGCTGATCGAGTACGTCAAGGACGACGACAGCGACGACGCCTCGCACGCCAGCATCGACAAGCGGCTGTGGGTGCTGGAATCGGAGTACGCGGTGACCATGAGCCGCGGCCGCCGAGAGGGCAGCTCCCTGCCCGGCGTGCTGCGGCAAGCATGGGACGGGGACTCCCTCGGCTCAATGGTCCGGGACTCGCTGACAGCCACGGATCCGCACATCGCGATTCTGGGGCACATCACTCCGGAGGAGTTCCGGGCCAAGATGCAGGACTCGGAGATGGCCGGCGGCACGTACAACCGGTTCCTGCCGATCTTCTGCCACCGCAACCTCGTCCTGCCGGGCTCGCGCGGCGCCAGCCCTGAGCTGGTGGCCAACCTCGCCGCCGGCTGGCGCACGGTTCTCGCCGACGCTTCTCGCGTCGACGAGGTCAAGTTCAGCTCAGGCGCCTGGGAGTTGTACTGCGATGAGGTCTACCCGGCGCTGAGCGACGATTCCGCCGGCGGCGTCATCGCCCAGTTCACCGCCCGCGCCGCCCCGTACGTCCAGCGGGTCGCCATGGTCTACGCCCTGTGCGACCACACCGACACCATCTCCGAAGCCCACATGCGCGCCGCCTGGCAGCTCCTCAACTACGCCCGCGCCTCGGCCGTTCACCTCCTCGGCGACACCACCGGCGACCCGAAGGTGAACAAGCTCGCCGAGGCGGTCCGCGCCGCCGGACCGGACGGGCTCACGGCCGACCGCATCCGGCGCCTGTTCAAGAACACCACGCGAGCGGAGCGGGACCGGCTGGTCGCCGAACTGCTCGACCTTCCCGGTTACAGCCGCCATCAGAAGCCGACGGGTGGTCGCCCCACCACCGTCGTGAGCTATGCGGGCTGAGCGCGATAAGGCGAGATAGCCGATAAGCCTCCCGACCTGTGGAAACACCAGCGCGGAAAGAGGAGCGGTTAGCGGAGCGATAAGCCAGCCATCCAGTGCGCCAAGACTTATCGCCCCGCTTCCCGGCCCCCTTACCGCCTCCACGAAACCGCAGGTCAAAGGGCTTACCACCCCTACCGCGCTTATCGCTCCATCCCAGCCCGGCAGCACATCTCGCACCAAGAGGAGCACTGACATGCCCAAGGCCAAGATGCTCAAGCTCCCCGAAGTTCTCGAAGAGATCGACATGAGCCGCGCCGCCTTTTACCGCATGCGCGCCCGCGGCAAGGCACCCAAGCTCTACAAGCTCCCGAACGGCCAGCTCCGCGTACGCCGCAGTGACCTGGATGCCTGGTGGGCCAGCCAGGAACAGGACTGCGCAGTCTGACACCCACCCGATGGGCCCGGCCGCACCATGGCCGGGCCCCTTCCCTTCTCAGGAGCCCCCTCGGTGCTGACCTTCGAGTTCACCATCTACTCGATCCGTGAGAGGCAGGACCGCCCCAAGCCGTTTCAGCTGCGGTGGAAGGTCGGTCCGCGCCCCCACTCCAAGGCATTCCGGACCAAGACGCTCGCCGATGGCAGGCGGGCACAGTTGATGGCCGCAGCTCAGCGCGGCGAGATGTTCGACGTGAAGACCGGACTGCCGCAGTCTGAACTGCGCGCTCAGGAGCCGCAACCGACCTGGTACGAGCACGCCAGGCACTACGCCGAGATGAAGTGGAAGCGATCCTCCGCGAAGAGTCGCGCCACACGTGCCGACGCGCTCGCCACCGTCACGTCTGCGCTGGTGGTGGACTCCAAAGGGGCACCAAAGCCCGCCGTCCTCCGTCGGGCACTGTCCTGCTGGGCCTTCAACTTCTCCGACCAGCGCGGTGAGCCAGCGGCGCCTATCGCCGTAGCCCTGGAATGGATCGCCAGGAAGTCTCTCCCGATGCCTCGGCTGGAGGACTCCGACACTGTCCGGCTCGCTCTGGAGGCGCTGAGCCTGAAGCTCGACGGCAAAACCGCCGCGGCCAACACCACCAAGCGGAAGCGGATGGTCTTCAACAACGCTTTGCGCTACGCGGTCGAGCGCAAACTGCTACCCACCAATCCACTGCAGTTCGTGGACTGGACTCCCCCGGACACCGACGATGAGATCGACTGGCGGTACGTCCCCAATCCACGCCAGGCCAAGGCCCTGATAGACGCAGTGGGCACGCTTGGCCCTCGCGGTGAGCACCTGCAGGCGTTCTACGGCTGTGGCTACTACGCGGCCACCCGGCCGGCGGAAGCCATGAACCTCCGGAAGGCCGACTGCACGCTGCCGAAAAACGGCTGGGGCTCTCTGCTGCTCTCCGGCAGTTCGCCCCGGTCAGGGTCTTCGTGGACGGACGACGGGAAGTCGTACGAGGAGCGCGGCTTGAAGCGGCGGGCCCGCTCGGCGACTCGGGACGTACCCATCCCTCCGGTGCTCGTCGCTCTCCTACGTGGTCACCTGGCGCGCTACGGAACCGCCCCGGACGGCCGACTGTTCCGAGCGTCGCGCGGGGGCGTTCTGCTCACCAAGGAGTACGCAGAGGTCTGGAAGGACGCCCGCAAGGCAGCGCTCTCCGAGGAACATGTCAAGACGCCGCTCGCGAAGGTGCCGTACTCACTCCGGCACGCAGGAGTCTCGCTGTGGCTGGCCTCCGGCGTCGACCCCACCGAAGTCGCCCGTCGCGCCGGCCACAGCGTGGCTGTGCTCTACCGCTTCTACGCCAAGGTGCTGGACGGCAAGCGTGACCAGGCCAACGCACAGATCGAGCAGGCCCTGCGCGAGACCGAGCGATCCCGATAGGTGGAATCGACGATTGCGACGACCAGACCACGTGAGCGCATGACGTCGCTGGCCAACGGGGGCCCGGATCTGTTTCCTGGGCCCCGTCGTGCCGTACCGCGGCCGCGTGGCTCCTTACCGACGAGCTTGTGCAGGCTCGGCACGTCGAAGCAGAAGCTACCCCCACCGACGGCCGCGGCACCGGCAAGCAGTGAGTCTGAGCAGACGTCAGGAGGCCCACGATTGATCCGCCAGCGGCCGCGCTCAGGAAGACAGTGAAAGCGTGCAGGCTCAGCAGCGGTTGCGGTTGCTCGCCCGACTTGAGCAGAGGCCCGATCTGAGCCGCCCGTAGAGTTGTGCCATGGAAGACGTACGCGGCGTAGTGAACGTGATCCTCTACGGACCAGCCGACCTCTTCGACAGCGCACTGTCCGCGATCCAGGCGGCAGGCATCACAGCCAAGAGGGACCGATTGGAGCCCGGGGCCATCTCCGCCTTTTTCAGCAATGGCTCAGACCACCCGCCGAAGCAGTTCGTCGAACAGTGCGAAGCGCGGGTTCGCCAAGTGGCCGAGGGCACAGGCTTCTCAGTGAATCGAACCTCGGTCTGGGCAAGCAGCGCCGCGACGAGGCTACTCCCGTACAACCGGCACACCGGTGAATGGCTGGAAGAGTTCCTGGACGGCGAAGCGTCCCTTCCCATGCGGGAAGAACAGCTGCAGCGCCTCGCCGAACGCAAAGGGATCACCGTCAACGACATCGAGCTGCGCGACTATCTGTCTCCTCCCGCCGAGTAGCGACACGGCGGGAGGAGACATCCCAGCCAGAGCGGCCGTCGGCTACCGGAGGAGCCGACGGATGAGGCGCCGGACGAGAGCGGCGTACAGCGCGGTTCCGGCGATGGCCGTCTGCAGCGGCCCGGCAAGCGTGGGGACGCACAGGCTCAGGACGAGCAGGCCAGCCGCAAGCATCAGGCCGAAGGCCATCGCCCAGAGCAGGACGGCCCAGCGCCGGGGCGGCCGCGGGGACGGGTCAGGGCTCGGGGACGGGTCGGTGTGGCTGACGGTCATGGTGGTTGTTCCTTCAGGTGTAGAGGTGAGTGGGCACCGCCCCCGTGGGCGCCATTGGGGGCGGGTGGGTGCACCGTGGCCGGTGTGGGGGTTAGCCCCGCAAGCTGCGGCGCGGGACCGCGTGCGTGCTCCGTTCTGCTGCGGTCAGGCTCTGGGCGAGCCCCGGCCCGGCGGCACTTACGGCACCGTGGAGGAGGGGCGGGTTAGCCCCGCAAGCCGCCGCGGAAAGGCAAAGGCCCCGCTGAGCGGGGCCTTGTACTTGCTTTCGGGCTAGGGCGAGGGGGACGGGTCGGCGGGGGTGGCGGAATGGGCGGTCTCCTTCGTTTTCGGGCGTCCGGGACGGGGACGCGGGGCAGAGTGGCGGAACGGATTGGGCCGCACGGCTGCAACCTTGAGCCAGGCGACAGTTAGCTCGGCAACCACGACGGTGCCGAACCTGTGATCCCTGCGCGGGCAGCAGAACGGCCCCGGCCGCCGGAGGGCAATCGGGGTCGCGCAGAGCTATGTGCGGGATGTGGGAACTCGGGGGACGGAGGTGCATCGACCCCGGTGGTGGCGTGCCCACGGGATGAAACCGTTGGGCCCGGGGGATTGAGATGGTGCTATCGACCCCGGTAGTGCTGCCTTTGTTGTGCTAGTTGCTACGCCCAAGGGACCTCGTGGTGCGTCACCTCGGGCGGGTCGCGCTTGAGGGAGCTAGAGCTCAACCTCGTGCGCCTGTATTCGGTTGTGGGCACCGAGCCTGCCGCAGCTGGCGGGTTCGTGTCAAGCCGTGGATATGCAAGCGCAGTTGGGGGTGCCGGGTCGGTTTGGCGAACCCCCTTGACCCAAAGTGCCGTCCCTCGCCGACGAGCACCGCAGCTTCGACGAGAACGTCCGCAGCTACCCCGAGCTGAACTTGGGGCGGGCCGGAGAGCGGTAGCCCGACCCCCTCTCGCTACACGGACCCGGTCAGTACGGACCGAGGCCGTCTATTGTGCCGAGTGCCTCAGCGCCCGCGGTGCAGTTCAACGAGATGGTCCACTACTTCGTCCGCGAGATCGTCCTCGACAGAGTGGACGACACCGAGCGCGCGCTCGCGCAGTTCAGCACTGGGGATACCGCAGAACGCGCCATCGTCGGCGATGCCCAGGTCCAAACCGCCACGCTTGCGCAGGCTCCGGTACGGATCCTGCGGCTTCCGCTGCTTTTGCGGAGGCTCCCAGGGCGGGGCGACGGCCCGTCCGCCGGCGAAGTCGGCAGCATCCAGGTGCTCCAGGACGTTGCGGGCGGCCTGCAGAGCCCTGTCGTACTCCCGCTCGGTGTGCCCCCGCTCCCGGTCAAGCCGCTTTCGCCAGCGTTCGAGCTGGTAGGCCGCCCACAACAGGGTGTGCTCCGCGGCCCACAGCTCCCGGAAGAGCCCATCCAGGTAGACCTGGTCGATGCCCGGCTCGTCCCCGTGCATCCGATCGGCGCTCCGCATCCTGCCGCGTGTCGTCTCCACCCGCTCCACCTGCCGGAGGACTTCCTCCGCCCAGGTCCACACGAAATTCAGCGCCTGGCTCTTGGCCTCACTCGGCGCTTCCGGGCCATCGTCCGGAACGAAGATGCTCTCCAGTCGCTCGCTCACGCGCCCCCCTTGTATCTGCCCCACCATGGGGCTCTTCTGCAGACCATCTTCGCGCGTCAGGGAAGGCGCTCCCGCCCTGCGGCCAGTGCCCGCGAGCTGCAACCCCGCTTCGTCGCGAGCTCAGCGTCCTTGCCTTGGCGCACTGTCCGGGCCAGACGGGGAGAAAACGCCGAACCGACCTCGTGGCGGTCGCGCGTCCGGCATGCTGCTCGTTGGCACAGACGGCCTCTTGCCTACGGGGGCCGCCCGCCAGCGTCCTCGGGTCGGGGCGTGGTGCCGACGATCCCCTCGTACGCGAAGGAGCAGACGCGCGGTCGGCCCCGCCCCTGTGGCGCGTCGCCTGCCCGTGTACAACCTTCTCCGTGCTGCCCTGCCCGAGTTCCTCGGTAGCCTGGGCGCCGCCCTCGTCCTTACCGCCAGCGCCTGGAGCGTCCGCAAGCTCCGTCCTCGCTCCCGCGCGGTGCCGCCCGGCACGCCCCCGGAGACCGGTGAGGGCACCGCCCCGTCCTCGACGCACATCCCGGACTAGACGGACCGCTGCCCTGGCGCCAGGCGACCCGCCGCTCAGTACGGCACCGATGGAGCCGGTCAGGTAGTGATCGAAGAGGAGGCAGCCCAGCGTGCCTGTCGGTCTTCGGGTCGGTTGGGCTGCAGGAGATGCCTGCTGGTCAGCAGGTTGCGTGAGCGGTGGCTCTCCGCCCAGCCGACGCGAGCGGGAAGTCGAGTCACCGCGCTCGAACCGTTGATTCTGGTCCACGCCTGGTCCACACGGCCTGATCCAAAGCGAGATCCACGCGTTACGAGGTGAGACAAGATCAACGCGAAAGGGGTGCCCGTTCGACTCGGGCACCCCTTTTGGCCTGCAGTTATGTGGCCTGTGGCGGAGGCTGTGGGATTTGAACCCACGGTGGCGTTGCCGCCACGACAGTTTTCAAGACTGTTCCCTTAGGCCGCTCGGGCAAGCCTCCCCGCGGCACCTGTCGGCGGCCGGCCGACGGTGACGCGGGGATCAGGGTAGCGCGTCAGCTCGCTCCGTGCGCTGTCCGAGCGCGGTGGCCGGCGTCGGCGGGCGTGCTGTTCGAGCACGTCAGCGGTTTCCGGGGGGGCCGGGCGCGGGTATCAGCGGTTCCGGCGCGGGCCCGGCGCGGGGATCCGCTGTTGCCGGCGCGGGCCCGGTGCCGGGTCAGCTGTCGCCGACGCGTTGGCCGAGGGTTACCTCTGTGGTGTGCTGCTTGCCGTTGCGGTCGTAGGTGAGGGTTACCTTGTCGCCGGGGCGGTGTTGCCAGATTTCGCTGATCAGGGTCGGGCCGCTGTCGATGACCGTGTCGTCGAGCTTGGTGATCTTGTCGCCGGGCTTGAGGCCGGCCTTGTCGGCCGGGCCGTTGCGGGTGACGGCGGCCGTGCCGCCGTTGCCTCGGTCGGCGATCGTCGCGCCGTCGCTGGACTCCCGCATGCCGACCTGCACGCCGATCTGCGGGTAGACCGGCTTGCCCGTACGGATCAGGTCGTCGGCGACCCGCTTGGCCTGGTCGATCGGGATGGCGAAGCCCAGGCCGATGCTGCCGGACTGGCTCTCGCCGCCGAACCCGCCGCCGCCCTGGCTCGCCGACTGGATCGCGGAGTTGATGCCGATCACGTTGCCGGAGGCGTCCATCAGCGGGCCGCCGGAATTGCCGGGGTTGATCGACGCGTCCGTCTGCAGCGCGGACATGTACGAGGCGTTCGTACCGCCGCCGTCGCTGGACGCCACCGGGCGGTCCTTGGCGCTGACGATGCCGGTGGTGACCGTGCCGGACAGGCCGTAGGGGGCGCCGATGGCGATGGTCGCGTCGCCGACCGCGACGTTCGCGGACTTGCCCAGCGGGAGCGGGCTGAGCTTGGCGTCGGAGGCGTTCTTGAGCTTTATGACGGCGACGTCGTAGCCCTGGGCGCGGCCCACGACCTCGGCGTCGTACTTCTTGCCGTTGGAGAACGTCACCGTCAGCTTGCCGCCGTCCGCGGCGCTCGCCACGACGTGGTTGTTGGTGAGGATGTGGCCCTGCTTGTCGTACACGAAGCCGGTGCCCGTACCGCCCTCGCCGCCGGCGCCCTGCGCGTCTATGGTCACGACGCTGGGCAGCGCGCGCTGGGCGATGCCGGAGACCGAGGTCGGCTTGCGGTTCAGCGCCTGGGGGTCGCCGGAGGCCGAGACGGTCGTGGAGGCCGTGTCGTCCTGGCCGGCGGCCCAGTAGCCGATGCCGCCGCCGACGCCGCCCGCGACCAGCGCCGCGACCAGTACGGCGGCGATCAGGCCGCCGCGGCGGCGCGGCTTGTCGGCGGGCGGGCC
>NZ_JBEPFC010000046.1:0-44996 GCF_040301705.1 Streptomyces sp. NPDC000151
GTCGTCCGGGCCCCGCGACGCGCCCCCGCCGCGCGCGGCGCCCGTGTCCCGGTCGGGGACGGTGGGGTGGTGGTCGGTGGTCTCCGCCGCGTACTCGGTGGTCTCCGCCGCGTACTCGGTGGCTTCCCGGGCGTACTCGGTGGTCTCCCGGGCTTCCCCGGCCCCGGAGGCGGGGCGGGCGGCACGGCCGGCGGGCCGGTCGTGCACGTCGCTGCCGTGCCGGTGGCGTTCGCGTACGCCGCCTTCGTGCGCGTCCCGTTCGTGCACCTCGTGGGCCTGCGCGTCGTGCGCCGCCCGCAGCCCCGCGACGGGCACCTCGGGGACCTCGGTCCGGCGGCCGGCCGGCTTGGGCGGCGGCTGGGTGACCAGCTGCTGCGGGATCAGCACGACCACGCTCGTACCGCCGCGGGCCGAAGGGCGGAACGAGACGGTCAGGCCGTGCTTGCCGGCCAGGCAGCCGACGACGGCGAGGCCGAGCCGGGTGCCGGACAGCGACATCAGGTCCAGCGTCTTGGCGGACACCGCGGCCTCGGCGTTGCGCAGCGCCGTCTCGGTCATCACTAGGCCGCTGTCCTCGACGCTGACCACAATGCCGGCCTGGGCCTCCTCGACGTACACGTGCACCGTCGAGGTGGGCGGCGAGAAGGAGGTGGCGTTGTCCATGATCTCCGCGAGCGCGTGCATGACGCCCTCGGCCGCGTGCCCGGCCACCGCCGCGGTACTGCTGCTGTGCAGCCGCACCCGGCGGTAGGCGCTGATCCGGCCCATCGCGCCGCGCAGGATGCTCTCCATGGTGATCGGCTTGTTCCAGCGGCGGCCGGAGCGGGCGCCGGTCAGTACGGCGATGCTGTCCGCCAGCCGGCCCGCCTGCGCGGTGGTGTGGTCCAGCTTCAGCAGGTCGCCGAGGACCTCCTCGCCGTGCCGGTGCTCCATGTCGCGCAGGTCGGCGAGCATGCTGGTGGCCAGCGCCTGGACCCGGCCCGCCGCGCTGGCGCAGGCGGACATCGCCGCCGCGCGCATCCGCTCGCCGCGGCCGACCTCGGTGGCCAGCGTCTCCACGATCCGGCGGTGCGCCTCGTCGGCGGGCATCGTGGTGTGGCCGAGCGCGGTGCCCACCGAGGCGCCGTCCCGCAGCCGGGCCACGACCTCGGGCAGCGTCTCGTCCGCGAGCCGGTCGGCGGCGGCCGTCAGCTCCGCGATCCGGGCGCGGTGCCGGGCGGCGGTCCGTACCGCGTACACCGTGACCGCCAGCAGCACGCTCAGCACCGCGGCCACCGTGCCGCAGCCCCACGCCAGTTCGGTGCGCAGCGTCGTCGGGCCCGCGAATACCGCCCACAGGACGGCGCCGCCGGTCACGACGAGGGCGACGAGGAACGCGTACAGCGCCGCCACCGCGGGCGGGCGCGCTGTCTGCGGACGAGCGGGTGTCTGAGCTGTCATCAAACGGGTCCTCGGGCGGTCGCGGCATCGCAAGCGGGCCCTGCGGGCGCAGGAGAAGCGAAGATCGGAAGCACCCTATCCGCTTCCTACCGGCGGGCAACTTCCGCGTCATGACAATCTTTTGACGTCCTGTCCGTACCGGAATTCCCGGTGCGTCACCAGCTGTGCCGCGACCCGTGGCCGACCAGGGCGCACTCTCGCCCCTTGTTGAACATGATTATCATCTGCTACCGTTCCCGGTATGAACCACACGCCGCCCGAAGGCCGGCTGCCGGTCACCGTGCTCTCCGGTTTCCTCGGCGCCGGCAAGACCACCCTCCTCAACCATGTGCTCGCCAACCGCGAGGGCCTGCGCGTCGCGGTCATCGTCAACGACATGAGCGAGATCAACATCGACGCCTCGCTGGTACGGGACGGCGCCGCGCTCTCCCGCACCGAGGAGCGGCTGGTCGAGATGACCAACGGCTGCATCTGCTGCACGCTCCGCGACGACCTCCTCGAAGAGGTCGAACGGCTCGCCCGCGCCGGCCGCTTCGACTACCTGCTCATCGAGTCCAGCGGCATCTCCGAGCCGATGCCGGTCGCCGCGACCTTCGCCTTCGCCAGGGACGACGGCGCCTCGCTCACCGACATCGCCCGCCTGGACACCATGGTCACCGTCGTGGACGCGGTGAACTTCGACGGCGAACTGGGCCGCGGCGACGACCTCGTGGAGCGTGGCCTGGCGCCGGTGGAGGACGACGAGCGGACCGTCAGCGATCTCCTCATCGACCAGGTCGAGTTCGCGGATGTGATCCTGCTGAACAAGACCGACCTGGTCTCCGCGAAGGAGGCGGACCGGCTGACGGCCACGCTGCGGCGGCTCAACCCGGCGGCCCGCGTGCTGCGGACCGTACGCGGCGTGGTCCCGCCCGCCGAGATCCTCGGCACCGGCCTCTTCGACCTGGCCAGGGCCGAGCAGGCGCCGGGCTGGGTGGCCGAGCTCAACGGCGACCACGTGCCGGAGACGGAGGAGTACGGCATCTCCTCCGTGGTCCTGCGCGACCCGCGGCCCTTCCATCCGGGGCGGCTGTGGGACCTGGTGACCGGCCCGCTGGACGCCGGTACGTACGGAACGGTGCTGCGCTCCAAGGGCTTCTTCACACTTGCTACCCGTCCCGACGTCACCGGGCTGTGGTCCCAGGCGGGCGCGGTGGCCCGCTTCGAGCCGTCGGGTGTGCACGATCACGACCACGACCACGGGTCCGATAACGGCCACTCCGCCGAGGAGCGCGCCGCGGAGGACCGGCCCGCCGTCCAGGGCCAGGAGCTGGTGTTCATCGGCACCGGGCTGCGGGCCGACGCGCTGCGTGACGCGCTGGCCGACGCCCTGCTCACCGCCGGCGAACTGGCCGACGGACCCGCGGCCTGGGCGACGTACGACGACCCGTTCCCGGCCTGGGACCTGACACCGGCCCCGACCCCCTGAACCCGGGGATGCCCGACGGGCCCGGCAGCCCTCGCCGGGCATCCCCGAAGTCTGGCCGGCGCCTGTCCCGCCGGTCACGCGGCCGGCGTCCGCCCGCCGGTCACGCGTCCGGCACCGGCACCTTCTCCGCGAAGCTGCCGGTGTTGGCGCGTACCCACGTCCGCAGGTGCGCCAGCGGTTCCAGCGCGCCCCGGCCCAGCGGGGTGAGCTCGTACTCGACTCGGGGCGGCACCTCCGCGTAGACCGTCCGCAGGACCAGGCCGTGGTCCTCCAGCCGCCGCAGCGTCTGGGTGAGCACCTTCGGGCTCACGCCCTCCAGCTTGCGGCGCAGCTCGCCGAACCGGCGCGGGCCGTCCTCCAGCGCGGTGATCGCCAGCCCCGTCCACTTGTTGGCCAGCAGCTCGAAGACGGCCCGGCCGGGGCAGAGCAGTGCGTAGATGTCGTGCCGCGAAGCCGGGGCCGCACGGTCGTGAAGAGTGCGCTGAGCAGTCATGGTTCCCAGAAGATAGCAAGGGCCCTTGCGGGTTATCAGGCATGCCCGCCTAGCGTCCGGGCCATGACGAACCCCACTGCACCGGTCCGCGTCGGCATCGTCGGACTCTCCGCGCGCGGCGGCTGGGCCGCCCAGGCCCATCTGCCCGCGCTGTCCCGGCTGGACGGCCTCGAGGTACGCGCCCTGTCGGCGAGCAGCGCCGCGTCGGCGCGCGAGGCGGGCGAGAAGTACGGCGTTCCGCTGGCCTTCGGCAGTACCGAGGAGCTGGTCCGCAGCGACGAGGTCGATCTCGTGGCGGTCAGCGTGAAGGTGCCGCTGCACCGGGAGGCCGTGCTGGCCGCCGTCGGAGCGGGCAAGGCGGTGCTCTCCGAATGGCCGCTGGGCAACGGGGTTGCGGAGGCCGAGGAGCTGGCGGCGGCCGCGGCCGCCGCCGGTGTACGGACCTTCGTCGGGCTGCAGGCCCGTACCTCGCCGGTGGTCCGGTACCTCCGCGACCTGGTCGGCGACGGCTATGTGGGCCAGGTGCTGTCCACCAGCCTGGTGGCCTCGGGACGGGGCTGGGGAGCGGAGTTCCGTCCGGACGGGGCCTACTTGCTCGACCGGGACAACGGCGCCACGATGCTGACCATCCCGTTCGGGCACACGATCGACGCGTTCTCCATGGTGCTGGGTGAGTTCGCCGAGGTGGGTGCGGTGACGGCCACGCGGCGCCCGACGGTGCGCGAGGAGGGCACGGGTCGCCCGGCGCCGATGACCGCCGAGGACCAGATCGCGGTGAACGGGCTGCTCGCCTCGGGCGCGGTGGCATCGGTGCACTTCCGCGGCGGGCTGTCGCGCGGTACCGACTTCCACTGGGAGATCAACGGCACGGACGGCGACCTCGTCGTCAGCGGCGACTCGGGCCATCTGCAGCAGGCCGTCCTCACCGTGCGCGGTGCCCGCGGTCCCGCCGCCGCCCTGGCCGAACTGCCGGTGCCCGCCCGCTACTACGACGTCCCGGCGCTCGGCGACGTGGCGGGCCGGACCCCGTACAACGTCGGTGCCCAGTACGCCCGCATCCTCGCCGACCTCACCGACGGCACCGCATACGTACCGGACTTCGCGCACGCGGCAAGGCGCCAGCGGCTGCTCGCCTCAATCCAGCAGGCGGCCGCCTCGGGGGAGCGCGTCACGGTATGACGGTGATCATGTTGCGGAGACCGTCCTAGTACGGCCAGCGCCAGTCCGCCACCTCCGGCATGTCCGTGCCGAGTTCGCGGATGTAGGCGTGGTGGCGGGTGCGGGCGTCCTGCATCCGCTGGCGCAGGGCCGTGGCCCGTACGGCGAGGCCCGGCACGCGGTCGATGACGTCCATGACCAGCCGGTACCGGTCCAGGTCGTTCATGACCACCATGTCGAAGGGCGTGGTCGTGGTGCCGTGCTCCTTGTAGCCGCGCACGTGCAGGTTCGCGTGGCCCGTGCGGCGGTAGGCGAGCCGGTGGATCAGCCACGGGTAGCCGTGGTACGCGAAGATCACCGGCCGGTCGGGGGTGAACAGCGCGTCGTACTCGGCGTCCGGCATCCCGTGCGGATGGTCGCCGCTGGGCAGCAGCCGCGCGATGTCCACGACGTTGACCACCCGTACGGCGAGCTCCGGCAGATGCTCGCGGAGCAGCGCGGCGGCGGCCAGTACCTCCTGGGTCGGTACGTCGCCCGCGCAGGCCAGCACCACGTCCGGGGACGCGCCGCCGTGCTCGGTGCCCGCCCAGTCCCACACGCCCGCGCCCCGCGCGCAGTGCGCGATCGCCTGGTCCATGTCCAGCCAGTCGAAGGTGGGCTGCTTGCCCGCCACGATGACGTTGACGTAGTCCCGGCTGCGCAGCGCGTGGTCGGCCACGGAGAGCAGGGTGTTGGTGTCCGGCGGCAGGTAGACCCGTACGGCCGGCGGGTACTTGTTGAGCACGTGGTCCACGAAGCCCGGGTCCTGGTGCGAGAAGCCGTTGTGGTCCTGGCGCCAGACGTGCGAGCTCAGCAGATAGTTGAGCGAAGGGATCGGGTGGCGCCAGGTCAGGTCGCCGGTGACCTTCAGCCACTTGATGTGCTGGTTGACCATCGAGTCGACGATGTGCACGAAGGCCTCGTAGCAGGAGAAGAGGCCGTGCCGGCCGGTGAGGAGATAGCCCTCCAGCCAGCCCTGGCAGGTGTGTTCGGAGAGGACCTCCAGCACCCGGCCGTCCCGTGCCAGATCCTCGTCGGTGTCCAGCAGCTTGTCCTGCCAGTTCTTGCCGGACGCCGCGTACACCGCCTGCAGCCGGTTCGACGCGGTCTCGTCCGGGCCCACCAGGCGGAAGTTGCGGCTGTCCGCGGTGTCGGCCATGACCCGTTCCAGCAGCTGCCCGAGCACCTTGGTCGGCTCGTGCAGCTCGGTACCGGGGTGCTCGACCGGTACGGCGTACTCGGTCAGCGGCGGCATCGGGAGGGAGCGGGTCAGCTGCCCGCCGTTGGCGTGCGGGTTGGCGCCCAGCCGGCGCGCGCCCTCGGGCACCCAGCGCAGCACGTCGGCGCGCGGCCTGCCGTGCTCGTCGAACAGCTCCTCGGGGCGGTAGGAACGCATCCAGCGCTCCAGTGCGCGCAGGTGATCGGGGTTCTCGCGGGTGGCGGCGAGCGGGACCTGGTGGGCGCGCCAGGTGCCTTCGACGGGCTTGCCGTCGACCTTGCGCGGGCCGGTCCAGCCCTTGGGCGTACGGAGCACGATCATGGGCCAGGGCTGCCGCGCGGGCGGGGCGGTGGCGGAGCCGTCCCGGGCGCCGCGCTGGATGGCGCCGATGCGGTCCAGTGCCTGGTCCATGGCGGCGGCCAGGGCGCGGTGCACGGTGGCCGGGTCGTCGCCCGTGACGTAGAAGGGGTCGTGCCCGTAGCCGCGCAGCAGGTCGTCCAGCTCCTCCTCGGGCAGCCGGGCGAGCACCGTCGGATTCGCGATCTTGTACCCGTTGAGGTGCAGGATCGGCAGTACGGCACCGTCGTGCACCGGGTCCAGGAACTTGTTCGAGTGCCAGGAAGTGGCCAGCGGCCCGGTCTCCGCCTCGCCGTCGCCGACGACGCAGGCCACCAGGAGGTCCGGGTTGTCGAAGGCGGCCCCGTACGCGTGCGAGAGCGAGTACCCCAGCTCACCGCCCTCGTGGATCGACCCGGGCGTCTCGGGCGCGACATGGCTCGGCACCCCGCCGGGGAACGAGAACTGCTTGAACAGCCGGGCCATGCCCGCCCCGTCCCGGCTGACGTCCGGATAGATCTCCGAGTAGCTGCCCTCCAGCCAGGACCCGGCGACCACCGCGGGGCCGCCGTGCCCAGGCCCCCAGACGCACATCGCATCGAGATCCCGCTCGACGATCACCCGGTTGAGGTGGGTGTAGACGAGGTTGAGGCCGGGCGAGGTGCCCCAGTGGCCGAGCAGCCGGGGCTTGATGTGCTCCGGTGCCAGCGGCTCGCTCAGCAGGGGGTTGCTCAGCAGGTAGATCTGGCCCGCGGCGAGGTAGTTCGCCGCCCGCCAGTGGGCGTCCAGCGCGCGCACGTCCTCGTCGGACAGCGCGGTACCGGCCCGTGCGCCCGCGTTGGATGGCGCTGTGCTTGCGCCGGACGGTGCCGCGCCCGCGTCGGATGGTGCCGCGTCCGTCCGCTCGCCGCTCTCCGACGCCGTCCCGGTCCCCGGTGCATCCCGCATGAATCAACCCTTCTCCGGCTTTCCCGTCGAACCGACCCTTCCCATGCTGGGATCCGGGGCGCCACCCGGCAACGCAGGATCGGGCCGGGTACGCGGTACCCGTGACCTGGAGAGGAATGCGTACGGACGCCGACCTCCTCCCGTACCGTGCAGACAGGGAAGAACGCGGGGAAATCCGCGCGCAGCCGCTGCACGCAGATGGGGGACGGCCGATGGATCCGGAAATCGCGGCGCTGGCGGGCACCGCCGGCACGACGCTCGTCACGCTGATGGCCACCGAGGCGTGGCAGGGCGTGCGGGAGGGCCTCGTCGGACTGTGGCGGCGGGCCCGTCCCGAGCGCGCCGACGCCGTCTCGGCCGAGCTCGAAGCCGCCCGCGAGGATCTGCTCACGGCCCGCGACGCCGCCGACGACGAGACCGAGGACGAGCTGCGCCGGGACTGGCAGGGCCGCATCCGCCGGCTCCTCGCCGCCCGGCCCGACATCGCCGACGACCTGCGCACCCTCCTCGCCGAGGTCACCCCCGACGCGCCCCCGTCCGCTCCGGTGATCACCCAGCACGCCACGGCCTCCGGCTCGGCCCGCGTCTATCAGGCGGGGCGCGATCAGCACATTCACGAGCGGTGACGCCGGTCACGGTTGGCGGTAAGTCCCTTATCCGCGACATTACTCCGGAGTAATGTCGCGCCTCCCGGCTCTGCTCCCGGCCGCACTCCCGGCCCGTTCAGGAGGCGTCATGTCCCCCACCGCCGACAGCGGCACCGACCGCACCGACCGTACCGACCGCACCGATCGCACCGGACGTTCACCCAGGCTGCTCGCGGGGCTGCTGGCCGGCGCCGGTGTCCTGCACTTCGCCGCGCCCAAGCCGTTCGACGCGACCGTGCCCCGGGCGCTGCCCGGCTCGGCGCGCGGCTGGACGTACGCGAGCGGCGTGGCCGAGCTGGCGCTGGCGGCCGGTGTGGCCCATCCCCGTACCCGGCGGGTGGCCGCGCTGGCCACGGCCGCCTTCTTCGTCGGGGTCTTCCCCGCGAACGTCCAGATGGCCGTCGACTGGCGGCACCGCCCCGCGCCGCTGCGGACCGCCGCCCTCGCCCGGCTGCCGCTGCAGGCACCGCTCGTCCTGTGGGCCCGCGGCGTCGCGCGACGGGCCGGCCGCTGAACCGGTCTCAGGAGGCGCCGACCGGGTTCACGAACGTGCCCGGGCGGGTGGCGCCCGACTGGTCCAGGATGGCGCCGCCGTAGGGCCACTTCAGCTGGAAGTGCTGCTTCTCGTTCGGCGGGGTGACGATCACCTGAGCCGGCTCGACCTTCCGGTCCTCGTCGCTGGTCGAGGGCAGCAGCCGGAAGGTGAAGTGGGTGTTCTCACCCGGCTTCAGCGTCACCGGGGCGGGCTTCTTCGCGGAGCGCCGCAGGTCCCAGGTGGTGCCGTCGGTGCCCTTGAGCTGTACGCCGGGGAAGCCGCTGATCGTGCAGGCGCCGCTGCCGTTGTTCTTGAACCACACGGCGGCGGTCTGCTGCTGGTCGCTGTTCATGTCGGGGCGGCCACCGCCCTCGGAGCCCCAGCCGGCCGTCATGTTCGCCGTGGTGCAGCGGGCGGCCGAGGTGCCGGTGCCGGACGAGCCGCCGCTCCCGGAGTCGGCCTGGGAGCCGGAGTCCGTACCGGAACCGTCGGCGGCGCCCGCGCTCGCCTGAGAGGGCGAGTCCGAGGAGTCCTTCGCGGGGCCGCCGGCGGACCCGGTGGAGCTGCTGTCGGTGGAGCCGCTGTCGGCCTGGCTGCCGGTGGACGACGCCGGCGAGTCCGCCCCCGCGGCGCCGGACTCGCCGCTCTGGCAGGCGGTGAGGGCGAGCGCGGTGGCGGCGAGCAGCGCGGCGGCGGCCTTGCGGCCGTGGCGACGGGTGCTGTGCGTCATGGTGTCCCCCTGGTGGTGGCGTCGGTGCGGCCGGCCCTTCCGTTCCGCACCACCTACCCTCGCCACCCCCACTGCTGATCGGCTAACACCGCGCTAACGTGCGGCGTGCTTGCGGCGTCCTCGGGGAGTACGGACGCGTCACCCTTCACCGGAGTCTCACATTCCGCCCCCTGAACAGGGGTTGCGCCCGTACTTACGTTGAAGTAACAACGTTCCCCATGAACTTGTTCGGCCGCAGCTCCTCCTCCCGCCGCGCGGCGTCCCCCGCCGCGTCGGCGCCCTCCGCCCTCGCTGTTCTGCCCGACCCCGCCTTCGCTCCGCTCACCGGTGAGTGGATGATCGACCCCGCGCACAGCAGGATCGGCTTCTCCGTCCGGCACGCCATGGTGACCACGGTGCGGGGCGCCTTCACGGAGTACGAGAGCCGCCTCTACTTCGACGGCCGAGACCCGTCCCGCTCCCAGGCGCAGATAGCGCTGTCCACCGCCAGCATCGACACCGGCGTGGAACAGCGCGACGCACACGTGGTCGGCCGCGACTTCCTGGACGCCGCGAGCTACCCGCGCATGACCTTCACGAGCACCGCCGTGGAACTCGCGGGCGACGACGTCTACCGCATGACCGGCGACCTCACCCTCAGGGACATCACCCGGCCCGTCGTGCTCGAACTCACCTACATCGGCCATGTCACCGACCCGTTCGGCTACGAGCGGGTCGGCTTCGACGGCACCACCACCATCAACCGCTCCGACTGGGGCCTGACCTACAGCGCCAAACTCGCCCAGGGCGGCGCCATGGTGAGCGAAAAGGTCCGCCTCCAGTTCGACATCGCCGCCATCCGCACCTTCCCCGTCGACTGACGAAACCCCCGCCCCGGCGCCGGCGAGGGAGACCCAAGGGGGACCGGCCCGGACAACAAACAAGGCCCAGGTCACTGACCTGGGCCTCAACTCTGGAGCGGGTGACGGGAATCGAACCCGCGCTCTGAGCTTGGGAATCACGGGTCACTTGGGCAGCAAAAATGCTGCTGACCTGCTGGAATGCCTCGCATGCGGCGTGCGGTCGACCCCTCGTTGATCACCCGTATTCCCCGTGAATCACCGGCCTATCGGGCACACAGCGGGCACGTCGGCGTTGACCGCATAGACTGTCGGTGCCTTACGCCGGTCGTGCAACGCTGAGCCTACTTCTGTGAGTTGAGGGCTGTGCTGGCCTGTTCCGTGAACTTGCCCAACTGGCCGTTGAGGTCGAGCAGGCGTTCGTTGACGCGATTTGCGTCGGACTGTACGGGCCCGTCAAACCGCTGGGCGGCTGTGACGTAGTAATCGATGTCACTAGTGAGCTCCATGGCGCCATGAGTCATGTCCTGGGCCAGGGCTGACACGTCGGCAGGGCCTTCCACAGCCACTACCGGTGCTGCCGCGCGCACTGCAGGCAAGAGCCGGTTGAGATGCTCCAATGCTCGCGAGGCGTCGTCGGGGCTGTAAGTGTCGTCCAAGAGCCTCATGAGGCTGTCGGCCGCCTCTCTATGCGCCGTTACGGCAGCGATGAGTGCGCTGTAGGCATCTCGTCGGCCTTGTCGGCGCCACTGCGCGTATTGAGTCCGCCCCTGGTACCGACCAGCCAGCCAGGTAGAGCCCAGAGTGCCGCCAGTACCGATGGCCGTACCGATCAATGCAGCGATGCCCGCGTCCACGCCTTCATTGTGCAGGCAGTGATCGGCGCGACATCGTTACGCCGCGTTGCGAACTACCGGCAGTGAGGTTGCGGAGGTCCGCGGAGCAGGTCAGTCGGTCCCTGCCGGGTGCTGGTAGCCAAGGGCGGTCGCGCTGGTTGCTGTACTTCTGTGCTGTACAGCAACCACCCCTGATCACCCGCCTTGTCCGCGGTGGCTTCACTCACTTCCAACGAGACGGACCACGGGTACCCAGTCGTTCCGCAGGCGTAGGAGCCTTTGGCCGTCGCGTTCAAAGATCGTGAACCCATCCTCACTCCAGTACGGCCGGTCCGTCGTCACTTCGATCGTTTTAAAGGACTGCTGGTCTTCCGGATCGTCGCGATACGTGACCTCGTATGTGTACGTGCTCATCGCGGTACCTCCATTTTCGATTGTCGCTGCAGCCCACTAGATTCGCGAGAGCGGCTTGGTCGCCCGGGTTCTGCCCGGCAGTGAGCGGAGCGCCCATGACGGGCTCGGCCATATCGCGGCAGCAGGTAGCTCCCCCTTAGCCACGTATTGGAGCCTGGTCCGCTCACGCTGGAGCATCCGTGACGGCGTCGGTACGGCGGCCCGCCCCATGCCAGCGTCTTCGCCGGGAGCGTTCGCCCGCCCTGTCCCCGCCTCTCCCGTAGCTGGCCTTCTCCACAGGACTAGGACCTATGGTGCGGTCGGCAGTGCGCCTGTCACGTAAACCGCTCACCGTTTCCGCCCCACCCTCACCACTTCTCATCCGCACTCTTCTCGCCGCCCTCGGGGCTCCCCGTCTGGGCTCGCCCTGAGACTCGGGCCTCGGTGGGGCTGCTTCGCCTGGCCTGGTGGGTGCCCGTGGCGGTCCTGGGATCAGTCGGTGGTGGTGTTGGCCGGTGGGAAGCGCTGCTCGTTCCGGTGCTGCTTTGGGCGGGGCAAAGCGTGTAGGGAATCACCCCGTGGCAGCTTCGTTGGCGCGGGGCCGGGCGGAGCGGGCCGAAGGCAGGAGCGGCGCCCGAGTCCCCGTGCCCGCGCCGGCCCGTTGGCGGGCCGGTGGGGTGTGATTCCTAGCGGCGGCTGGCACAGCCGTTGGCCTGCGAGCCGGATGCCGAAGGCAAGAGCCCCCACAAGGCCACAGCCGCGAGCCGGACGGCTTCCGATGGGTCTGCCGCGAAGTGCCCGGCTGCCACGGCACATGGTGGTTGCTGGCCTAGATCGGTGTCCACGGGATCAACCGGCGAACCCCAAGTGATCGGCACCAGGTAGGCCCGGCAGGGAACGGCACCCCTCAGCGAGAACCACCGAGTGATCCCCGCCCTCCTCCTCTCCCCGCCCGAAGGGTGGGGCTTGATGAGGTAGAGAAACCTGTAACAGCTCCCCACCCCATCACTGGGAGCTCCTAGGCGTCGAAGTCGTACTCAAGAACGTACGAGGCGGAGTCCAGGGTCATCTCGTTGACCTCAACAGGTCGGCCTCCGTCGGCAAAGGCGGTCCGGCAGATGAGCATCACCGGCGTGCCCATGGAGAGGTTGAGCCGCTTCGCTTCGTCCTGGGAAGGCATGCGGGACCGAACCTCTTCGCGGAAGTGGACCGGCTTGGCTCCGAGTTCAGCAAGGCGGGCGTACGTACCGCCCGGTCCCGTGTCCTCCTGGGTGATTGCCGAACCTGCGACGAGCTCTGCGGGCAGGTAGCTCGTGGCCAGCAAAACCGGCTTTCCGTCGAGGACGAATCGCCTGCTGCGGACGCAGACAGCCGACTCCGGGTCGACATCCAGGACCCCCGCGATCCGCTCAGGAGTCGGCTCCTCGGTGACGGTGAGTTGGTCCACGGTGAGCTGGCGACCTTCAGTGTCGGCCGACCAGATAGAGCGGCCTGAGCCCCACTGCTCTTGGGAGAGGCGCTGGATGCCGCGTCGTCGCAGCGGTCGGAACGCCCGGACGAACACGCCGGCACCCTTACGTGACTCGGCGAGCCCTTCGTTCTGCAGGACTCCAAGAGCCTGCCGGGCCGTCATCCGGGCCACTTCGTACTTCGCCATGAGGTCGTTCTCGCCTGGCAAGCGATCACCAGGACCGTACTCACCTGCCGTAATTGCCTCCCGAAGCGCGTCAGCAATGCGCTGGTACTTCGGCTGCCGAACGCCGTTATTCGCGGTCATTGCGTCTCCCTCCTTTCATCCTCTCTAGACAGCCTAGGACATGCCTACGTCGCTGCATCCGGGCCTGGTGCCCCTTCCCGCCACGCGGGAACATCTCTAGAGATCTCTATTGACGTCTCTAGAGATCTGCGCTTCACTCGTAGATGTCTAGAGAGGCCGCCGGAAGGGGTGACCTCCCCAGCAACAAGGGGTGCTCTATGCCTTCGTTCAAGATCGACACGTCGACCGCTGTGGTGTTCGTCGCGACCGCGCCGACCCCGAAGGTCGCCAACCGGAAGACGGGCGAGATCGCCAAGGACCGCGAGACCGGCGCCGACCTGATGACGGTGGGCCTGCTGGTCTCGGATGAGGGTGAGGGCAACCTCTACCAGGTGTCCGTGCCGGAGACGGGCGTCCCCGAGGGCCTGACCCCGGGCATGCCGGTCTCGGTCGTCGGGCTGAAGGCGCGGGACTGGGAGAACGAGTTCAACGGCGAGAAGCGGCACGGCATCGCCTTCCGCGCGGCAGCTCTTGCGGCGGGTGCCTGATCATGACGGACGTGACCACGGTGCTGGAGGCCACCGGTGCTCTCGCCGGTGTCGGTGGCCTCGGCTACGCCAAGGCCCGCGCCCCGCGCGTGTACTGGTCGCTGGTGGGCCTGCCGGTCACCTGGGGTCGGGTGAAGTGGACGTACGGGACCACGATGGACGTGTGTGGCCTGACGGTGCAGCCGTCTCGCCTGCGGGCGTTCATGGTCCGCAACGTCGCCCGCCGTGAGGTGCAGCCGGTCCCGCCCAGGGTTCGCAGCATCCGGGGTACTTCGACCGGCCTGCGGGTCTCGCTCCGGCTAACCGCCGGTCTGGAGCCCTCGGACGTGGCGGCGGCCTCGAACCGGCTCCGCCATGCCTGGGGCGTCCACTCCGTCAACGTGGTGGAGACCCGGCCGGGCGTGGTGGAACTGCGGATGACCGGCTATGACGTGCTGCGACGGGTGCGTATGCCGCGCCAGCGTCGCAAGAAGCCCGGGCCGATGGAGGTGCCAGTGGCTCTGCGGGAGGACGGCACCACCTACGTCCGCAACTACCACAAGGTCCCGCACGCCCTGACGCTTGGCGCCAACCAGTCGGGCAAGTCGATGTACCAGCGCAACCTCATCTCCGGGCTCGCACAGCTGTCGGTGGGCCTGATCGGCATCGACTGCAAACGAGGGGTCGAACAGAGCGTCTATGCGCCCCGCCTCTCGGCCCTGGTGACCACGCCCGAGGACGCCGCCCGGCTGCTGGATGCGCTCGTGCAGGAGATGGAGGGCCGCTTCGACCTGCTGAGCGACTACCAGGTCTCGGACCTCTGGGACCTGCCCAAAAAGGTCCGGCCCGTGCCGCTGGTCCTCCTCGTCGACGAGGTGGCCGAGCTGTTCCTGACCGCCGCGAAGAAGGACGAGGAACGCCGGGACCGCATGGTCATGCAGCTGGTACGGCTGGGCCAGATGGCCCGCGCGGTCGGCATCTTCCTGGAGATCTGCGGGCAGCGGTTCGGCTCCGAGCTGGGCAAGGGCGCCACCATGCTCCGCGCCCAGCTGACCGGCCGCGTCGTCCACCGGGTCAACGACAAGCAGACCGCCGAAATGGGCCTCGGTGACGTGTCCTCGGAGGCGGTCGTGGCCGCCACTGCGATCATCGCGGACCGGCCCGGTGTCGCGGTGGCCGGGGACTCCTCCGGTGGCTGGTCCCGCATCCGCACCCCGGAAATGACGCCCGCCAAAGCCGCGGCCATCTGCCGCCAGTTCGCCCACCTCACCCCGCATCCGCCGTTCCTGGCCCCGTTCCGCCCCGCGATGTCGGCCGAATCGACGCCGGATGAGGCGCCTTCGCTGGTCAAACCGGTGCCCGTCACCGAGTAGCACCACCTTCTTCCCCGGTTGGCGTGACCGTCTCGCGCCAGGTCCCTACCCCGCCCATGCCTGAAACCGAAAGGAGGAGGCGATGACCAAGCCGCAGGCGGAACGGACCGCGATCCTCGTCGCCGGTGCCGTGATCATGGCCCTCACGATCGCCGCGTTCTGGCTCTCCTACGCCCACCTCGCCTCAGTCGCTGAGTCCCACGGCCTGGCCACCTCCCCGGTACGTCGGTGGGCCTGGCCGGGCACCATCGACCTGTTCATCCTGGCCGGTGAGGTCCTGATGTTCCGCGCCGCGCTCCGCCACGTCACCGACTGGTGGGCCATCGGCCTCACGGTCGCCGGATCGCTCGGCAGCATCGGTCTCAACGTTGCAGGCGTCGGCACTGACGCCCCGCTCCTGGACTACGTGGTGGCGGCCGTACCGCCGTCCGCCGCCCTGCTGGCCTTCGGCGCCCTGATGCGGCAGGTCCACACCCTCGTCACCGACCCGGCCCCGGTCTCGGAGCCCATGCCGGCCGCCGAGCCGGTCACCGTTGAACGCGCCCCGGAACCGCCCCCGGCGGAACTGCCCGCACCTGCTGCGGTGCCCGAGGAAGTGCCCGAAGCGGCTGAGGAGCCGTCGCCGGAACCTGCACCGGTCGCGCCTTCGCCCCGGCCCGTCGCGTCGGCGCCCTCGGTGCCTCCGGCCCTGCTGGATCACGCCCGCAAGGTCGCCGACACCCACCAAGCCGCCACCGGCACCCCGATCGACTCCGCCACCCTGCGCGCCCGGCTCGGCGTCCCGCCCACGCTGGCCGACGCCATCACCGCCCAACTCGCTTGAAAGGAGAGCAAATGGCCCGCCCGAACCGCTTCTACAACATCACCCGCCTAGGCCCCGTCCAGGTCGGCTCCTACAACGACGGACGCGGACGCACCAAGCACACCGCTTCCTGCACCGCGCCCGGCTGCCGCTTCTCGGTCGAGAAGTCGGACCGCTCCGCCGCCGAACTCGCCGCCCGCACCCACCGCTGCAACCCCTGACCCCGGACGGAGGCAAGGCCATGCGCTACCCGGACGCCCAGCTCCGCGCCAACCACCGCCCGGCCGACCTGATCCCGGCCAGCGTCCACCCCGGCGACGTCGTCGTCATCCAGGCCCCGACCCGCTCCTACGCGGGCCCGATCCTGCTGACCATCACGATCGCCCTCGGCGCTTCCGTGGTCATCATCGTGCTCGCCGTGGCCTTCCAGATCGCGGCCGCAGCCGCCGCAGCCGCCGTCCCCACCGTGGGCGGCGCGGGCATCTCGCTCAAGCTCGCCCGCAAGCGCTAAACGGCCCCCGGGACGGCCTCAACGTCCAAGTATCCGCCGCCCCGGGCGCCTGCACCCCTTCCAGATCCGCTGACCCGAAAGGGACACCTTCATGATGCCCGAGCACACCCCTGCCCGCGTCCGGCTCTGCCCCGACTGCGACGGCTTCCCGACCGTCGCCATCACCACCGGCCAGACCAACCCCGACGGCTCCCGTAAGACGCTCACCGTCGTCTGCCGTACATGCGAGGGCACCGGCACCGTGACCCGTCGTGCAGCTGCTCGTGAGGTGGCCGCGTGAGTGACGCCGCCACCCTGGCGGGCCTGGACCCGGCCACCCTGAGCGACGTGCTCAAGGTGGCCGGGTCCCCCGGCTTCGACCGCTGGCAAGACCAGATCCGCCGCACCGGCGGCTGCTCCGGCCCCATCCACCTCACCGGCGCCACCAAGATGGTCGACCCGGCCACCGGGGCGGTCCTGCATACCTACGCCACCGACCATGAACCCGGCGGACGGCTCCGGGTCGCCTGCGGCAACCGCCGCGCCTCCCGCTGCCCCTCCTGCGCCTGGACCTACGCGGGCGACACCTACCACCTCATCCGCGCGGGCCTGACCGGCGACCCGGCCAAGAACACCCCGGAAACCGTTCGCGATCACCCCCGGGTCTTCGCCACACTCACCGCGCCCTCCTTCGGCCCGGTCCACAACCGCCCCGACAACGGCCGCCGTCCCTGCCGCTGCGGCGTCCAGCACGCCGAGGACGACCCGGCCCTGGGCACCGCGCTGGACCCGGCCCGCTACGACTACGCGGGTGCGGTGCTGTGGAACAACCACGCCGGACACCTGTGGCGGTACGTGACCATCTACCTGCCCCGGGAGCTGGCCAAGCGCGCCGGCATCACGCAAAAGGCGCTCAAGGAACAGCTTCGCGTCTCCTACGGCAAGGTCGCCGAGTACCAAAAGCGCGGCGCCATCCACTTCCACGCCGTCATCCGCTTCGACGGACCCACCGGCCCCGACACCGCGCCCCCGGCCTGGGCCACCATCGACCTGCTCACCGACGCACTCCGCGCCGCTGCTGCCCGGGCACAGATCGAGCTTCCCCCGGCCGGAGACCAGCCCGCCCGCACCCTGCGCTGGGGCACCCAGCTCGACGTCCGGGCCATCGGCGCCTTCGGAGCCGGGGAAGATCTCACCGAGCAGGCCGTGGCCTCCTACGTGGCCAAGTACGCCACCAAGGCCGCCGAAATCGCCGGAGGCACTGACACTCCGGTCCACTGCCGCACCTGCCAGGGCACCGGCCGTTCCGCCCGCTACGACCGCCTCGGCTCGCCGCTGAGCCGGTGCAGCAAGTGCAAGGGCAGTGGAACGAGCGAGGACCTCACCGTCCTGTCCATCCCCGATCACACCCGGCGCCTCATGGCGGCTTGCCTGCACCTCACCGCGCTCTACCCGGAACGCAAGCTCGCCGCCTGGGCGCACATGCTCGGCTTCCGCGGCCACTTCTCCACCAAATCCCGCCGCTACTCCACCACCCTCGGCGCCCTCCGCCAGGTCCGCGCCGACTACCGCGCCGCCCAGCAACGCGCCGCCCTCGGCCTCCCCGACCCCGACGACCACCCGGAGGCGACCACCCGCGTCGTCGCCCACTGGGCCTACGCCGGACACGGCCACACCCCCGGCGAATCCTGGCTCGCCGCCAACATCGCCCGCGAGATCCAAGCCAACCGCGACATCGCCCGCGAAGTCCGCGCCGAACTCGACAACGAAGGGGAGCACTGACCATGGCTGATCGGCTGTTGACCGTGCAGGAGGTCGCTGACCGGCTCGGTACTACGGTCCGCTTCCCGCGTCGGCTGATCGAGGAACGGCGGATCGAGTACGTCAAGATCGGTCGGCACGTCCGCATCCCTGAGCGCGTCGTGGAGGCCTTCGTCACGGCGCATACCGTCGCGCCCTCTACGCGGCGCCTGCGGGGTGTGGCCTGATGGCGGGGAAGAAGCGCTCGTTCGGTCGTGTGCGCAAGCTGCCTTCGGGGCGGTATCAGGCGCGCTACTTGGGGCCCGATGGGATCGACCGGCCGGCACCCGAGACCTTCCGCACGAAGAAGGAGGCGGACGACTGGCTTGCGGATCGGCAGAGCGAACTCCGGTCCGGTGACTGGCAGGACCCTGCCGCGGGGGCCGTGAACTTCAAGGTCTACGCCCTGCAGTGGGTCGATGAACGTGGACTCGCGGCCACCACGGATGAGCTGTACCGCCGTCTGCTCCGGCTGCACATCCTGCCGACCTTCGAGGGCCTGGACCTCGACGAGATCACTCCGCCCCGAGTGCGAACCTGGCGAGCTGAACGGCTGAAGGCGACGGAAGCCGCTACGACTGTGGCCAAGGCATACCGGTTGCTGAAGGCCGTCATGGAGACCGCCGTCGAGGATGAGCTGATCCGCCGTAACCCCTGCCGGATCAAAGGTGCTGGTACGGAGTCGGCGAAGGAACGTCCCACTGCCACCGTTGAGCAGGTGGACGCCCTGGCCGACGCGATGGGCCCGCGCTGGCGGCTGATGGTCTACATCGCCGCGTACGGTCCTGCCCGTCCAGAAGAGCAGGCCGCGATGCGCCGTCTTGATGTGGATCTGGAGAACGTCGGTGTGTGGATTCGCACAGCCGAGCCTGAGCTGACCACTGGTCGGCGTGCGCCGGGCGACACCAAGTCGTCGGCGGGGAAACGGTTCCTCGTCCTGCCGGAGTTCATGGCGGTCGACCTGGAGAGGCATCTCGACTGGTACGCGGAGAAGGAGCCGAACGGTCTGCTGTTCGTGGGGGAGCGCGGCAAGCCGTTCCGCCGGTCCACCTTCGGGCGAAAGTGGCGCAAGGCCCGTGCGAAGGTCGGGCTGCCCGACGACTTCCGGTTCTACGACCTCCGGCACACCGGGCACACGCTCTCGACGCGTTCCGGGGCGACCTTGAAGGACACGATGGTTCGTGCCGGCCAGTCCTCGGAGCGGGCCGCGCTGATCTATCAGCACTCGGACGTGGAGCGGCAGAAGGAGGTCGCTGGCGGCATCGACGCACACGTGCGTGCTGAGCGGCTGAAGGCGAAGGCTGCCCGTGATCAAGCCCGATCGGGCACGCAGCGGGCACGGAACGCTTAAGTCGGTCTGGACAACACAGAGGCCCAGCCGGGGGATTCGTTCCCTGAGCTGGGCCTTAGTCGCTGGAGCGGGTGACGGGAATCGAACCCGCGCTCTGAGCTTGGGAAGCTCATGTTCTACCATTAAACTACACCCGCGCAACCGCCTGATCTTGCACGGCGGTGCATCGTCGCACACTGTACCTCATCCCCGGCCTCCGGCGTATTCGACCGTGAGGCCTTTGTCATGTCCGGGTGTGGCGCGCGGGGGGTAAGTGGGTGCGGAGGGCGGGAGTTGAGGCGTACGGTGGGGACTCTTCCCCGGTTCGGAGTGCCGCTTGGGAGTGCGCCCAGTTCATCCCCTAATGTGGCTTTTGTTGTCCATGCGTTTGGGAGAGGGACTTGATGGAGCGCACCGTCGTCCGTTGTGCCGAAGGGCACGTGTTCAGCACCGCTTCGTTCCCGATGCAGACCACCGACCGGCTCGGCCCCGGTCGGCTGCTGCGGTGCCCGCGCTGTGCGCGGCTGCGCCACGCGGTCCCTGTACAGATGGAGAAGCGCTAGCGAGGGCGGTGAGGGCCCGGTTCCCGGAAGGGGGCCGGGCCCTCACGGCTGTCCGGGAGCGGTGCAGAGGCGGGGCGGGGGGCCGGGGCGGAAGCGGGATGCGGAGGCGGGAGTACCGGGCGCGTATCCTCGTGGCGTGCTTCTCTCAGACAAGGACATCCGGGCCGAGATCGACGCGGGCCGGGTGCGTATCGATCCCTACGACGAGTCGATGGTTCAGCCATCGAGTATTGATGTGCGCCTCGATCGGTACTTCCGAGTGTTCGAGAACCACCGGTACCCGCACATCGACCCTGCCGTCGAGCAGCACGACCTGACACGGGAGGTCGTGCCCGAGGGGGACGAGGCGTTCATCCTGCACCCGGGCGAGTTCGTGCTGGCGTCGACGTACGAGGTCATCTCGCTCCCCGACGACCTCGCGTCCCGGCTGGAGGGCAAGAGCTCGCTGGGACGGCTGGGGCTGCTGACGCACTCGACGGCCGGGTTCATCGACCCCGGGTTCAACGGGCACGTCACGCTGGAACTGAGCAATGTCGCGACGCTGCCGATAAAGCTGTGGCCGGGCATGAAGATCGGGCAGCTGTGCATGTTCCGGCTGACCTCGCCGGCCGAGTTTCCGTACGGGTCGGAGCGGTACGGCTCCCGCTACCAGGGCCAGCGCGGGCCGACGCCCTCGCGTTCGTACAAGAACTTCCACCGTACGCAGGTCTGAGGACCGTACGGCGGATGCGATGGGGAATCGCTAGAGGGCTGAGAGAGATACGTGACTGACGTGCGGGAAAATCTGACGTACGAGCGCTTCGGCACCGCCATCCGTGAGCTGGCGCAGTCGATCGCGGACGACGGGTACGAGCCCGACGTGGTGCTGAGCATCGCGCGTGGCGGCGTGTTCGTCGCCGGCGGCCTGGCGTACGCGCTGGACTGCAAGAACATCCACCTGGTGAATGTGGAGTTCTACACCGGTGTGGGCGAGACGCTGGAAATGCCCGTCATGCTGGCGCCGGTGCCGAACGCGATCGATTTCAGCGACAAGAAGGTGCTGATCGCCGACGATGTCGCGGACACCGGCAAGACGCTGAAGCTGGTGCACGACTTCTGTCAGGGGACCGTCGCCGAGGTGCGCAGCGCGGTGATCTACGAGAAGTCGCAGTCGCTGGTGAAGTGCGAGTACGTCTGGCAGCGCACGGACGACTGGATCAACTTCCCGTGGAGCGTCGAGCCGCCGGTCGTGCGACGCGAGGGTCAGGTTCTCGACGCCTGACGGTTCTCGACGCCAGAGGTGAACTTCCTTAGTCCGTGCGCCAGTTGGTGCGCGGGTGAAAACGGGCCAATCCTGTGCCGGGTGTTCCGCCGGTGTCTACCTACGAGTAGAACCGGCGGTAACAGCAGACCGGAGGGGAGGCCCAATGGTGCGTGCGAGACGAGGGCGGCGGCTGGTGACCGCGGCCGCCGCCGTGATGGTGCTGACCGGTGGTGTGACCGCCGCCGGTACGGGGACGAGCGTGGCGGCCCGGCCGTCGGCCGGGGCCACGGCCGCGGCGGCCACTGCGGACAGCAAGCCGCTGCCGCCCGAGCTGGAGAAGATCAGGGCCCAGGAGGCCACCGGGCTCTACGGTGACCCGGCCGAACGCCCGATGGGGCAGCGCAAGACCTCGCTGATCTCGCTGGGCGACAGCGAGATCTCGGGCGAGGGCGTCGGGACGTACGAGCCGGGCACGAACGGCCCGGACAACTGGTGCCACCGGTCGCCGGACGCGGCCGTCCACCGGACCGGCATCGCCGCGGACGTGACGTACAACGTGTCGTGCTCGGGCGCGTACACCGGGAACATCAAGGCCGGCGGCAGCAAGCAGTACGCCGATGAGCTGGTGCAGAGCGACAGCCTGGCGATCAAGGCCAGGAACACCCGGCTGAAGATGGTCGTGCTGGTGGCCGGGGCCAACGACGACCTGCAGTTCGGGCCGGTGATGACGGACTGCGTCACGCGCTGGCTGCTGCTGCAGGGGACCTGCGAGCCCAAGTACGCGCCGGGATGGCAGGCGCGGGTCGACGGGCTGGTGCCGAAGGTCGAGCAGACCGTCGGTGACCTGCGGACGGTGATGCGGGACGCCGGGTACGCGGACGGCGACTACCGGCTCGTGGTGATGGGATACCCGAGCCCGATCGGGCCGGACATCGAGGACAACCCGAATTACCCGGGAAAGCTGCCGGGCGGTTGCACCGGGTACACCTCCGACTCGGCGTGGGGGCGCAACGCGGCGGTCCCCGCCTTCGAGAAGGGGATGCGGAAGGCGGCCCGCGAGTCGGGCGCCGTGTACCTGGACACCTCGCGGCTCTTCCACGGGCACGAGGTGTGCATGGAGGACCCCTGGGCGCGCGGCCTGTACGTCGACGTCTCCCACCCCTTCCCGCCGGACGCCAACTCCGTACGCCAGTCCTTCCACCCGAACGCGCGCGGGCACGCCGCGTTCGCGTCCTGCCTCACCCAGCTCTACGCCTCCGGCCTGCGTGAGGCGTCCTGTGCGGACCCGGCGAGCACCGGGAAGCCCGAGCTGTACGCGGGGGCCTGGGACGACGCCTACCGGCCGCTGAAGAACGCCGGCACGGGAAGCTGTGTGGACGCGACCGGCGGCAGTTCGCGCAACGGCACGGCCGTCGGCGGCTGGGACTGCAAGGACCAGCGGAACCAGGGCTGGTGGTACGACAGCGGCCGGCGGTCGGTGCATGTGGAGCTGACGCAGGACCGGTGCCTGGACGTGCCCGGGGCGAAGTACGAGGCCGGGGCCGGAGTGGTGCTGTGGAACTGCTCGGACGCGGCCAATCAGCGGTTCGTGAAGGACGCGGGGTCGCAGACCATCCGGCCGGAGGCGGCCCGGGAGCTGTGCCTGACGCTGGCCTCGGCGACGGACGCGGTACGACTGCAGAAGTGTGACGGGTCGGGCGCGCAGCGTTTCACGTGAAACAGCCGCGTGAGCACGCGATGACACAGCGTTTCACGTGAAACAGCTTGAGATCAGCGCCAGTTGATATGCAGCAGGGCCCCGTTCCGTCCGGAACGGGGCCCTGCCTCAGGATGTGTCGCCGGCGTGGGCGGTGATGCCCGCTACAGCGTGCCCAGCTTCACCAGGGCGAGCAGGGCGACCAGTTGGATCGCGGAGGCGCCCAGCGCCTTGGGCCAGGGCAGGTCGTGCGACCTGCGGACCATGGTGGTGAAGAGGTAGGCGGCGGCGAGCCAGGTCATCCAGCCGAGGACCTGGACGAGCGTGCTGTCGCCGCCCAGGAACATCGCGAAGAGCAGTCGCGGCGCGTCCGTGATCGACATGATCAGCATGGACAGGCCGATGGTCGGCTGCCACGCGCCGTCGCCGCCGAGCTGCCGGGCGAGCGTGTGGGTCACCGCGCCCAGGATCAGCCCGCCGATGACGAACATCACGCCGGTGATCAGCACCCACGGGATGCTCTGGGAGAGCGTGGCATTGAGCACGTCCTCGCGGGCGGCGTCGAAGCCGAAGACCGCGAGCAGGCCGTAGACGAAGGTCACGACGAGGGCCGGGCCCCACACCGCGTAGTCGCGCATCCGCCAGAAGGTCTGGTCGGGCTGCCGGACGATGCCGGTCAGCAGCTGCTTCCACGGCAGGCGCGGAGCGGCGGGCGGGACCGCCGACTGGCCGGCGTGGTACGTACTGCCACCGCTGTACTGGCCGTTGTCGTACTGGCCACCGCCGTACTGGTCGTCCCCGTACGCGTCCGGCGCGTCGCCCAGACTGAACTGCTGGGTGTGGCCCGGTGCGTCCGCGCGGGCGTTGCCGCCGCCGTAGGGCGGCTGCTGCGGGGCGTGCCCCGGGTCGCCGAAGTACTCGGGCTCGCCGTGCGGGCCGGCGCCCTGAGCGCCGCCGTGGGGAGCCTGCTGCTGCCACTGTCCCTGTGCGGGGGGCGGCGCCTGCCGGCCGTACGGCGCCTGCTGCTGACCGTACGGCGCCGGTGCTCCGTACGGAGCAGGCCGACCGTGCGGAGCCTGCTGACCGTACGGGGCCTGGCCCTGCTGCCCCTGCTGCGCGGTGCGGGAGTTCCGTCCGCGACCCATCCTGAATCCAGCCACGCTTCGAACGTACCTGGTCCCGGCGGGTCGCAGGCGGGAGAGAGCGGACAGGACGGGCATTGCTGCCGACCTGTGACATCCCCTAGGGGAATCCCGGCGGGGCGGCCGCGGGCCGCGCGCAGGGGCCGAGCGGGGTCCGGAGTCAGCCCGTGAGGACGGCGCCGAACTGCGGCCGGCCGGTGGTCGGTACGCCCACCGCGCCCGGCGTCACCGAGCGGGCGCCGGCGGTGCCGATGCGGGTGCCGTCGGACGGCAGCGAGACGACCGCGCCGTTGCCGTCGTTCTCGTAGCTCGCGCCCACGGACAGGTCGGCCTTGCCGTCGCCGTTGATGTCGGAGAGGAAGACCTCGGTGCCGAAGAGGTCATTGTCCTCGGACGCGCCGGGCACACCCGGGGTGTCCTGATGGAAGTACTGGACGCCATGGGTGGTGTCGATGCCGGACGCGGAGCCGCGCAGCACGGTCACCGAGCCGGTGTCCGTGACGCCGTCGATGTCCTCGCCCGCCGCACCGATCGCCAGGTCCTGCCGGCCGTCGCCGTCGATATCGCCGAGGGAGACCTCGTAACCGAAGCTGTCGCCGTTCTCGGAGCCGCCCGGGACCGCGCCGGACTCCTGGGTGATGGTGTCCATCCGGCTGGTGGGGCCGCTCGCCGAGCCGTAGATGACGTTGACCTTGCCGCCCTTGGTGGTGCCGGGCGCGGGGCTGGCGTCCCAGTGCATGCCGGTGACCAGGTCGCCGTAGCCGTCGCCGTCCGTGTCACCGATGGCGGTGATGAAGCCGGCGGGCAGCTTGCGCGCCGCGGAGCCGGACGGGCCGGCGGCCGAGCCGGGCAGGTAGTAGTTGGCGTTGTAGTAGTTCTCGCCGTCGTCCGCGGCGTTCTGATAGCCGTTGGCGACCAGGTCGGTGCGGCCGTCCGCGGTGACCTCGCCCGCGGTGAGCTGGAAGATGCCGGTGTCGGAGCCGCTGAGGATCGGCAGCGTGACCGCCGACTTCGACGCGGAGACGCCTGCCGAGGTGAAGCCGCCCTTGAAGACGCGCAGCGTCGCGGCGCTCGTACCGACGGCCAGGTCGCCCTTCTTGTCCCCGTCGAAGTCGCCCGCGGCGAGCGCCATGCCGAAGCGGTCGTGCTTGGTCGGGGCCGGGTCGGGGACCGTGGCGGCGCGCGATATGCCGCCGGCGGCGCCCCACAGGATCTGTACGGTGCCGCCGTCGGTGTCGCCCGAGACGTCCTCGTACGGGGCGGCGACGGCGAGGTCCGCGTACCCGTCGGAGTTGAAGTCGCCGGCCGAGACGGCCTCGCCGAACATGTCGTCGGTCTCCGCCGCACCCGGAACCCCGGCGGTGTTCTGGGTGAAGGTGGCGTGCCGGGCGGCGGACACGCCGTCGGCCGCGCCGTACAGGACGGTGACGGCGCCGGCGTTCCTGTGGCCCCCGACGGTGGCGGCGGGCGCGGCCACGGCGAGGTCGCGGTAGCCGTCGCCGTTGAAGTCGCCCTGCAGGCCGCCGGCGGCGGCCGCGGGGCCGGTGGAGAGGGTGAGCAGACCGCCGGTCAGGGCCACCGCCGCCGCAGTGGCCAGGGCCGTACGAAGGTGCTTGGGCACGCTGTTCTCCTGCTGCATGCGGGATGCGGGCGCATCCCGTCCGAATGAGTGCCGACCGCCGCGCGGCACCGGGCATTCGCCGGGGATTGGGCGGCAGTTGGGCGATCAGGAGACCTGCGAGAGGGCCGGAGGGTTGCATGCCGGACGTCTCCCGTCCGCGGGCCCCGGCGCACTCACTCGGCAAAGGCCGCCGTCACTCGGCGAAAGCCGCCGTGCTGAAGGAGACCGCGGGCCGCTCGGCGAAGCCCGACGCCGTTCCGCGGTGCACCGTGACCGCGTCCCGGCCGCCCGAGCGGGTGAGGAGGACCAGGTCGGCCCGCCCGTCGTGGTCGTAGTCGGCCAGCCGGAGCACCGCCGCGCGTGCGGCGGCGGGCATACCGGGGACCTTCGGCACGGCCTGCTCGCGGTCCGCGCGCAGGCCGGCGGCCGACCCCAGGAGGAGCACGGGGCGCGCCGCATCACCCGACACGACCAGGTCCGTACGGCCGTCGCCGGTCACGTCACCGGCGGCCACCGACCGCCCCGCCACCGGAACCGTGGCGCTCCGCGGGGCCGCCGTGCCGACGCCGTACCGGACGGCGAGCCGGTCGCCCCCGGCCACCACCGCGTCGGCCGCCGCCCCGCCGTCGAACCGCCCGAACGCCACGTCGTACCCGGCCGGCAGCGCGGCCCCCGCCGCGTCCGGCCCCCGCGCGCCGCCCAGCGCGAGCCGGCCCGGCGCGCGGCGGCCCGGCGCCCCGGACCGTACGAGCAGGTCGTCGGCGCCGTCCCCGTCCACGTCGACGGGCGCCGGCAGCCCGGCGAGCGCCGTGCCGGGGATGTCCAGCGGCGCGCCGGCTCCCTTCGGCGCGCCCGCGCGCGTGAACGGGCCGCGCAGGAAGCTCGCCCGCGGCCCGGACGCGGTGACCGCCAGGTCCTGCGCGCCGTCCCCGTCGAAGTCGCCGCAGACCGGCTGGTCGGGCCACTCGTTGCCGAATCTCGCGCGGTCGGGGATGCGCAGCTTCACGGCGCGCGCGGCGAGTCCTTCCGGGGAGCCGAAGAGGATCTGTACGGGGACGGGCGGGCGGCCCCGGCCGTCGTACGGCGGGTCGGTGCTGACGACCAGGTCGGTGAAGCCGTCGCCGTCCAGGTCGCAGGCGGCCTCTGCGTCGAAAACGGCCGGTACGACGCCGTCCGTGGGCGCCGCGTGCCGGGCCGGGGTGAGGAGCCGTCGTACGGCCGGGTCGAGGCCGTGATCGGAGCCGTAGACGATGCCGATACCGGGGTCGTCGTCGTGGCTGTCGTCGGTGTTGAGCAGCGTGTCGAGTACGAGGTCGGGGTGGCCGTCGCCGTTGAAGTCGTCGGCCTTCTCGCTGCCCTTGCCGTGCGGGACGGGCCGTACCGGAAGGCCGGACGCGGCGTGGTGGGCGGTCGTCCGCGCGCCGCCGCCCGCCGGGAGCATGCCGCAGCCGGCCGCCAGCAGTGCGCAGCACAGCCCGGCTCCCGCCGCGCGTGCCGTTCGTGATCCCCGGTACCGCACTTCGCCCCCCAGCGCCCCATCCGTATCCGGCGCCTCATGGTCGCACGGACATACGTCATGGGCCCGCACGTTCGTCCGGTTCCATCCGGTTCCGGACACAGGAGTACAGAGGGTTCCGGACACGGGCGCGCAGACGACGACGGCCGGCCCCGCGGGGTGCGGGACCGGCCGTCAACAGGACGTACAGCGGGTTACTTCACCGGCTCCGGCTCCGGCTCGTCCGCGGGCTCCGCCTCGCCGGCCGGGTCGGCCGGGGTCCTGACGGAGTCCAGCAGCAGCTGGGCCACGTCGACGACCTGGACGTTCTCGCTGACCTTGCCATCGTTCTTCTTGCCGTTGACCGAGTCGGTCAGCATGACGAGGCAGAAGGGGCAGGCGGTGGAGACGATGTCCGGGTTGAGGGACAGGGCCTCGTCGACGCGCTCGTTGTTGATGCGCTTGCCGATGCGCTCCTCCATCCACATGCGGGCGCCGCCGGCGCCGCAGCAGAAGCCGCGCTCCTTGTGGCGGTGCATCTCCTCGTTCCGCAGGCCCGGCACCTTGGCGATGATCTCGCGCGGCGGTGTGTAGACCTTGTTGTGGCGGCCCAGGTAGCAGGGGTCGTGGTAGGTGATCAGCCCCTCGACCGGGGTGACGGGGGTGAGGCGGCCCTCGTCGATGAGGTGCTGCAGCAGCTGCGTGTGGTGGATGACCTCGTACTCGCCGCCCAGCTGCGGGTACTCGTTCGCGATCGTGTTGAAGCAGTGCGGGCAGGTCGCGACGATCTTCTTCTTGGACTTCGGCTTCTTGGTCGACTCGTCCTCGTCGTCCTCGCCGAAGGCCGCGTTCAGCGTGGCGACGTTCTCCGCGCCCAGCTGCTGGAAGAGGAACTCGTTGCCCAGACGGCGCGGCGAGTCACCGGTGCACTTCTCGTCGCCGCCCATGATGGCGAAGTTGACGCCGGCGATGTGCAGCAGCTCCGCGAAGGCCTTGGTGGTCTTCTTGGCGCGGTCCTCCAGGGCACCGGCACAGCCGACCCAGTACAGGTAGTCGACCTCGGTGAGGTCTTCGACGTCCTTGCCGACGACGGGGACCTCGAAGTCGACCTCCTTGGTCCAGGCGAGGCGCTGCTTCTTGGCCAGGCCCCAGGGGTTGCCCTTCTTCTCCAGGTTCTTGAGCATCGTGCCCGCCTCGCTGGGGAAGCTGGACTCGATCATGACCTGGTAGCGGCGCATGTCGACGATGTGGTCGATGTGCTCGATGTCGACCGGGCACTGCTCCACGCAGGCGCCGCAGGTGGTGCAGGACCACAGCACGTCCGGGTCGATGACGCCGTTCTCTTCGAGGGTGCCGATCAGCGGGCGTTCGGCCTCTTCCAGAGCGGACTTGGGCACGTCGGCCAGCTGCTCGGCGGTCGCCTTCTCGTTGCCCTCGGCGTCCTTGCCGCCGCCGGCGAGGAGGTACGGCGCCTTGGCGTGCGCGTGGTCGCGCAGCGCCATGATCATGAGCTTGGGGGAGAGCGGCTTGCCGGTGTTCCACGCGGGGCACTGCGACTGGCAGCGGCCGCACTCGGTGCAGGTGGAGAAGTCCAGCAGGCCCTTCCAGGAGAAGTGCTCGATCTGGGAGACGCCGAACTGGTCGTCCTCGCCCGGGTCCTCGAAGTCGATCTCCTTGCCCTCGCTGGTCATCGGCTGCAGCGCGCCCAGCGCGACATCGCCGTCGGCCTCGCGCTTGAACCAGATGTTGGGGAAGGCCAGGAAGCGGTGCCACGCGACGCCCATGTCGGTCTTGAGCGCGACGGTGATCATCCAGATGAAGGACGTCGCGATCTTGATCATCGCGAAGAGGTACGTCAGGTTCTGCAGCGTGCCGACGCTCAGCCCCTTGAAGGCCGCGACCAGCGGGTATGAGGCGAAGTACGCGGCCTCGTAGTGCTCGACACCGTGCTGGGCGCCCTCCAGGGCGTGCAGCGTCACGATGCAGATGCCGACGATGAGGATGACGCCCTCGACGAAGTACGCCTGCCCGAAGTTGGAGCCGGAGAAGCGGGACTTGCGGCCCGCCTTGCCCGGCTTGCTCAGCTGCCGGATGACGATCAGTACGAGGATGCCGATCGTGGTCAAGGTGCCCATGCCCTCGACGAACATCTCCCACGGCAGCCAGCTGCCGATGACCGGCAGCAGCCAGTCGGCCTTGAAGAGCTGGCCGATGGCGTTGGCGATCGTCAGCAGCAGCGAGAAGAAGCCCACCGCGACGAACCAGTGCGCGACGCCGACGACGCCCCAGCGGTTCATCCTGGTGTGGCCGAGGAATTCCTTGACCACCGTGACGGTGCGCTGCGTGGGGTCATTGGTCCGTGAACCGGCGGGTACGGATTGTCCGAGCCGCATGTAGCGGTAGATCTGCACAATGGCGCGGCCGAACAGTGCGACGCCGACCGCGATTAGGACCAGCGACACGATGATCGCGGCGAGTTGCATGGGTGGCTCCTCGGGCCTGCGTGAGCGGGTTCTTCGGTGGTCTGTCGGTACTACTAAGCAGTAACTTAGTTAATCCCTCCGAGATTACCCACTATTCAAGCCCGGCTGTACCGGGTGCGGCGGTGATCTGCGTCGCTGAGGGTCGCCTAAGGGTGTCGTAAAGCCCGCCCCGCCCGTGCGTACGCGACACGCCGGAGATGCGGCGGCCGCCCGTGAGAGGGAGGGTGGGGGTGTCGATGACGTGCCCGTCGCACCCCGGGCGCTTCCCCTCCTGGTCTTCCGTGCCGCTGTGACCTGCGCAAACGCTGTGGTGCGCAGATCTTCGGCAGGAGAGTTGAGTGGCTATGGCTCAGGTCCTTTGACAGGGCCGGATCTCTGGTGCACCCTTGAGCCAGTTCCACTCAATGTCAGCTGGAGGAATCGAAATGGCACGTGCGGTCGGCATCGACCTGGGCACGACGAACTCCGTCGTCAGTGTTCTCGAAGGCGGTGAGCCCACCGTCATCACCAACGCCGAGGGCGCCAGGACCACGCCGTCCGTCGTCGCTTTCGCCAAGAACGGTGAAGTGCTCGTCGGCGAGGTCGCGAAGCGCCAGGCGGTCACGAACGTCGACAGGACCATCCGGTCGGTCAAGCGCCACATGGGCACCGACTGGTCGGTGGACGTCGACGACAAGAGCTTCAACCCGCAGCAGATCTCCGCGTTCATTCTGCAGAAGCTGAAGCGCGACGCGGAGTCCTACCTCGGCGAGAAGGTCGCGGACGCGGTCATCACCGTCCCGGCGTACTTCAACGACTCCGAGCGGCAGGCCACCAAGGAGGCCGGCGAGATCGCGGGCCTGAACGTCCTGCGCATCGTCAACGAGCCCACCTCCGCGGCGCTGGCGTACGGCCTGGACAAGGACGACCAGACCATCCTGGTCTTCGACCTCGGTGGCGGTACCTTCGACGTCTCGCTGCTGGAGATCGGCGACGGCGTCGTCGAGGTGAAGGCGACCAACGGCGACAACCAGCTCGGTGGTGACGACTGGGACCAGCGCGTCGTCGACTACCTGGTCAAGCAGTTCCAGAACGGCCACGGCGTCGACCTGGCCAAGGACAAGATGGCGCTCCAGCGCCTGCGCGAGGCCGCTGAGAAGGCGAAGATCGAGCTGTCGTCCTCCACCGAGACGACGATCAACCTTCCCTACATCACCGCCTCGGCCGAGGGCCCGCTGCACCTGGACGAGAAGCTCACGCGCTCGCAGTTCCAGCAGCTCACCAGCGACCTGCTCGACCGCTGCAAGACCCCGTTCCACAACGTCATCAAGGACGCCGGCATCGAGCTGTCCGAGATCGACCACGTGGTCCTGGTCGGCGGTTCGACCCGTATGCCGGCCGTCGCCGAGCTCGTCAAGGAGCTGACCGGCGGCAAGGACGCCAACAAGGGCGTCAACCCGGACGAGGTCGTCGCCATCGGCGCGTCGCTGCAGGCCGGTGTCCTCAAGGGTGAGGTCAAGGACGTCCTCCTGCTGGACGTCACCCCGCTGTCCCTCGGTATCGAGACCAAGGGCGGCATCATGACCAAGCTCATCGAGCGGAACACGACGATCCCGACCAAGCGTTCGGAGATCTTCACCACCGCCGAGGACAACCAGCCCTCCGTGCAGATCCAGGTCTACCAGGGCGAGCGCGAGATCGCGGCGTACAACAAGAAGCTCGGCATGTTCGAGCTGACCGGTCTGCCGCCGGCCCCGCGTGGCGTCCCGCAGATCGAGGTCTCCTTCGACATCGACGCCAACGGCATCATGCACGTGACCGCGAAGGACCTGGGCACGGGCAAGGAGCAGAAGATGACCGTCACCGGCGGCTCCTCGCTGCCGAAGGACGAGGTCGACCGCATGCGCGAGGAGGCCGAGCGCTACGCGGACGAGGACCACAAGCGCCGCGAGGCCGCCGAGACGCGCAACCAGGGCGAGCAGCTCGTCTACCAGACGGAGAAGTTCCTCAAGGACAACGAGGAGAAGGTCCCCGCCGAGGTGAAGACCGAGGTCGAGACCGCCGTCGGCGAGCTGAAGGAGAAGCTCAAGGGCGAGGACACGGCCGAGATCCGTACGGCCACCGAGAAGGTCGCCGCCGTCTCGCAGAAGCTGGGCCAGGCCATGTACGCCGACGCCCAGGGCGCGCAGGCCGCGGGCGGTGCCGAGGGTGCCGCCGACGGCGAGCAGGCCAAGGCCGAGGACGACGTCGTCGACGCCGAGATCGTGGACGACGAGAAGCCCAAGAAGGACGGTGCCGCGTGACGGAGGAGACCCCGGGCTTTGACGAGAAGCCTGACGTCCCCTCCGACGCCGCAGCCCCTGACGATGCGGCGCAGGGCGCCGGGTCCGCCGACAAGGCGGGCCCGGCCCCGGCCGGGGACGCGAATCAGGACGTCGGCCTGACGGCACAGCTGGACCAGGTGCGCACCGCGCTCAACGAGCGCACGGCGGACCTCCAGCGCCTGCAGGCCGAGTATCAGAACTACCGCCGGCGGGTGGAGCGGGACCGCGTGACGGTCAAGGAGATCGCCGCGGCGAACCTCCTGTCCGAGCTCCTGCCGGTCCTCGACGACATCGGCCGGGCTCGTGAACACGGCGAGCTGGTCGGCGGCTTCAAGTCGGTCGGCGAGTCGGTGGAGACGGTCGTGGCCAAGCTCGGCCTGCAGCAGTTCGGCAAGGAGGGCGAGCCTTTCGACCCGACGATCCACGAGGCGCTCATGCACTCGTACGCACCGGACGTCACGGAGACGACGTGCGTTGCGATCCTGCAGCCGGGGTATCGGATCGGCGAGCGAACGATTCGCCCCGCGCGGGTGGCGGTCGCCGAGCCCCAGCCGGGGGCCCAGGCCGCCAAGTCCGAGGAGCAGGCGCCGGACGAGGAGAGCGGTGGCCCGGACGAGGGCTGACGTGAGAAGCAGGACAGTACGGGAGGAGGGACGTCGGGGATGAGCACCAAGGACTTCGTCGAGAAGGACTACTACAAGGTTCTCGGCGTCCCGAAGGACGCCACCGACGCCGAGATCAAGAAGGCGTACCGCAAGCTCGCCCGGGAGAACCACCCGGACGCGAACAAGGGCGACACCAAGGCCGAGGCGCGCTTCAAGGAGATCTCCGAGGCGAACGACGTCCTGGGCGACCCCAAGCGCCGCAAGGAGTACGACGAGGCGCGGGCGCTGTTCGGCAACGGCGGCTTCCGTCCGGGTCCCGGCGGCGCCGGTGGCGGCAGCTTCAACTTCGACCTGGGTGACCTCTTCGGGGGCGCCCAGGGCGGAGCGGGCGCCGGCGGCTTCGGCGGCGGCCTCGGGGACGTCTTCGGCGGCCTGTTCAACAGGGGCGGCGGTGCGGGCACGCGTACGCAGCCCCGCCGCGGCCAGGACATCGAGTCCGAGGTGACGCTCAGCTTCACCGAGGCGGTGGACGGGGCCACGGTCCCGCTGCGGATGTCCAGCCCGGCGCCGTGCAAGGCGTGTTCCGGTACCGGCGACAAGAACGGCACCCCGCGGGTCTGCCCGACCTGTGTGGGTACGGGCCAGGTCAGCCGGGGCGCGGGCGGCGGCTTCTCGCTCACCGACCCGTGCGCCGACTGCAAGGGCCGCGGCCTGATCGCCGAGGACCCCTGCGAGGTGTGCAAGGGCAGCGGCCGCGCGACGAGTTCGCGCACGATGCAGGTGCGCATCCCCGCCGGCGTCTCCGACGGGCAGCGGATCCGGCTGCGCGGCAAGGGCGCCCCGGGCGAGCGCGGCGGGCCCAATGGCGATCTGTACGTCGTCGTGCACGTCGACACGCACCCGGTGTTCGGCCGCAAGGGCGACAACCTCACCGTCACCGTGCCGGTCACCTTCCCGGAGGCCGCGCTCGGCGGCGAAGTGAAGGTGCCGACCCTGGGCGGGCCGCCGGTCACCCTGAAGGTTCCGGCAGGCACGCCGAACGGCCGGACGATGCGTGCCCGCGGCAAGGGCGCGGCGCGCAAGGACGGCACCCGGGGCGACCTCCTGGTCACCATCGAGGTGGTCGTGCCCAAGGACCTCGGCGACAAGGCGCGCGAGTCGCTGGAGGCGTACCGCGAGGCGACCGCGGGTGAGGACCCGCGATCGGAGCTCTTCCAGGCCGCGAAGGGAGCTTGATGATGGACAGTCGGGGCGGGCGGCGCAGTCGTAACCCCTATGAACTGACCGACGAGTCACCGGTGTACGTCATCTCCGTCGCGGCTCAGCTCTCCGGCCTGCACCCGCAGACACTGCGCCAGTACGACCGGCTCGGCCTGGTCTCACCGGACCGTACGGCCGGGCGCGGTCGGCGCTACTCGGCCCGCGACATCGAGCTGCTCCGCCAGGTGCAGCAGCTGTCGCAGAACGAGGGCATCAACCTCGCCGGCATCAAGCGCATCATCGAACTGGAGAACCAGGTCGCGGCGCTCCAGCAGCGCGTCGCCGAGCTGCAGAGCGCGGTGGAGGGCGCCGCCGCCGCCATCCAGCAGCGGGAGGCGGCGGTGCACGCCAGCTACCGCCGTGACCTGGTCCCGTATCAGGACGTGCAGCAGACCAGCGCGCTGGTCGTGTGGCGCCCGAAGCGGACGTCCGAGTAACGCCCGCCGCCTCAGCGGCCGTTGTAACCGGCCGTGGGCATCGACAGCCGGCGGTGCACGTGGGACTTCATGGCCGAGGTGTAGACCGGCTCGGCGAGGTCGACGGTCTCCAGCCGGACGCCGGCCGCGGCGCAGCGGGCGGTGAAATCCTCGGCGGAGTCGACGGCGTTCTCCAGGGTGCGGCGGTTCGGTACGACGAAGACATCGACCAGGCCCGCCTCCACGTCCTGCCACAGGGCGCAGTGATCGGCGCGCAGGTGGTGCAGGCTCAGCCGCCAGATGAGGCGGTAGTCGCGGTCCGCGGCCCACTGCGAGCACATCTCGTGCTGGCCTCGGTCGTCGACCAGGAACGGATCGTCGTCCAGCTCGGACAGCGGCATCAAGCACGCGATCGCCGTCACTCGCACCGCATTCATCGTGCCCCCCGGGACCTGACGACTGTGGGGGTGACGATACCCCTGTGGACGGAGCGGGGGCGGCGGCACCCGTCGGCGCTCTCAGGCCCGCCCGAGCATCTTCGTCACCCGGATCTCGATGACCACGCGCTCGGGGTTGGGCCGCGGCGTCCGCTCGTACCGCACGGCGTACCGCTCCTCCGCGTCCCGCACCTCCGCCTCGGCCGTACGGACCGTCGCCAGCCCCTCCAGCGTCGCCCACCGCCGCCCCTGCAGCTGGCACACCGCGACGCGCGCGCCGCCGTCGCCCCTGGCCAGGACGTTGCGGACCTTGGTGCTGCCCTTGCTCGTGATGACCCGGGCCAGGCCCTGCTCGTGGTCGTACGTCACCCCCACCGGCACGACGTGCGGCGTCCCGTCCGGCCGCATCGTGGTCAGGGTGCACACATGCCGCTCCCGCCAGAAGGCGAGGTACTCGGGGTCGGGATTCCGCAGATCTTGAGCCATGTCCGCACTGTACGTCGGGCGTACTCGCAGGAGTGGGCGGCAGGTCAGGGGGAACCCCAAGGGGCGGTGGACGGGTAAAGGTCGGCGTTTTGGGCTTGAGTGGAATAGACTCAACTTATCGCATGTTGAGCTAGGCAGGATGGCCCCCGAGGGCCGTGTAGGTGCAGGCCAGAGGCATGAGGAGGAGCGCGAGCACGTGGACGCCGAGCTGACCAACAAGAGCCGGGAGGCGCTGAGCGCCGCCAATGAGCGGGCCGTGAGCGCGGGACACGCGGACATGACCGCGGCCCATCTGCTGCTCGCGCTGCTCGCCGGGCAGGACAACGAGAACATCACCGACCTGCTGGCCGCCGTCGGCGCGGACGCCGCGGCGCTGCGTGCCGGGGCCGAGCGGCGGGTCGCCGCGCTGCCCAGCATCCAGGGCTCGACGGTCGCCCCGCCGCAGCCCGACCGCGAGATGCTCGCGGTGATAGCGGACGCGGCGCAGCGCGCCAAGGAGCTGGGCGACGACTACATCTCCACCGAGCACCTGCTCATCGGCATCGCCGCGAAGGGCGGGGCCACCGGCCAGCTGCTGGACCAGCAGGGCGCCTCGGCCAAGAGGCTGCTGGACGCCTTCGAGAAGGCCCGGGGCGGGCAGCGGGTGACCAACGCCGACCCCGAGGGCACATACAAGGCGCTGGAGAAGTTCGGTACGGACTTCACCGCGGCCGCGCGCGAGGGCAAGCTCGACCCGGTCATCGGCCGGGACCAGGAGATCCGGCGCGTGGTGCAGGTCCTCTCGCGGCGTACGAAGAACAACCCCGTGCTGATCGGTGAGCCCGGCGTCGGCAAGACCGCCGTCGTGGAGGGGCTCGCGCAGCGCATCGTGAAGGGCGACGTGCCCGAGTCGCTGCGGGACAAGCGGCTGGTCGCGCTGGACCTCGGCGCGATGGTCGCGGGCGCGAAGTACCGCGGTGAGTTCGAGGAGCGGCTGAAGACCGTCCTGGCGGAGATCAAGTCCAGTGACGGGCAGATCATCACGTTCATCGACGAGCTGCACACGGTCGTGGGTGCCGGGGCAGGCGGCGACTCCGCGATGGACGCGGGGAACATGCTCAAGCCCATGCTGGCCCGCGGCGAGCTGCGGATGGTCGGCGCGACCACGCTGGACGAGTACCGCGAGCGGATCGAGAAGGACCCGGCGCTGGAGCGGCGCTTCCAGCAGGTGCTGGTCGCCGAGCCGACCGTGGAGGACACGGTCGCGATCCTGCGCGGCCTCAAGGGGCGCTACGAGGCGCACCACAAGGTCCAGATCGCGGACTCCGCGCTGGTCGCCGCCGCCACCCTCTCCGACCGGTACATCACCTCCCGCTTCCTGCCCGACAAGGCCATCGACCTGGTGGACGAGTCGGCGTCGCGGCTGCGCATGGAGATCGATTCGTCTCCGGTGGAGATCGATGAGCTGCAGCGGTCCGTCGACCGGCTGCGCATGGAGGAGCTGGCGCTCAAGAACGAGACCGACGCGGGCTCCGTGCAGCGCCTGGAGAAGCTGCGCAAGGACCTCGCGGACAAGGAAGAAGAGCTGCGCGGGCTGACCGCACGCTGGGAGAAGGAGAAGCAGGGCCTGAACCGCCTCGGCGAGCTGAAGGAGAAGCTCGACGAGCTGCGCGGCCAGGCCGAGCGCGCCCAGCGCGACGGCGACTTCGACACCGCGTCGAAGCTGCTGTACGGCGAGATCCCGGGCCTGGAGCGGGAGCTGGACGAGGCCGCGGCCGCCGAGGCCGAGCAGGAGGCGTCCAAGGAGTCGATGGTCAAGGAGGAGGTCGGCCCCGACGACATCGCCGACGTGGTCGCCTCCTGGACGGGCATCCCGGCGGGGCGGCTGCTGGAGGGCGAGACCCAGAAGCTGCTGCGCATGGAGGATGAGCTGGGCAAGCGGCTGATCGGGCAGACCGAGGCCGTGCGCGCGGTGTCGGACGCGGTGCGCCGTACGCGTGCCGGGATCGCCGACCCCGACCGCCCGACCGGCTCGTTCCTCTTCCTCGGCCCGACCGGCGTCGGCAAGACCGAGCTGGCCAAGGCGCTCGCCGACTTCCTCTTCGACGACGAGCGGGCGATGGTCCGCATCGACATGAGCGAGTACGGCGAGAAGCACTCCGTCGCCCGGCTGGTCGGCGCGCCTCCCGGCTACGTCGGGTACGAGGAGGGCGGCCAGCTGACCGAGGCCGTGCGCCGCCGCCCGTACAGCGTCGTGCTGCTGGACGAGGTGGAGAAGGCCCACCACGAGGTCTTCGACATCCTGCTCCAGGTGCTGGACGACGGACGGCTCACGGACGGCCAGGGCCGGACGGTGGACTTCCGCAACACCATCCTCATCCTGACCTCCAACCTCGGCTCGAACTTCCTGATGGACCCGCTGCTGAAGGAGGAGCAGAAGAAGGAGAAGGTACTGGAGACGGTCCGCTCCGCCTTCCGCCCGGAGTTCCTGAACCGGCTGGACGACACGGTGGTCTTCCACCCGCTCGGCACGGACCAGCTCCAGCGGATCGCGCGGATCCAGCTCGCCCACCTGCAGAAGCGGCTCGCCGACCGGCGGCTCACGCTGGACGTCTCCGACGCGGCGCTGACCTGGCTGGCCTGGCTCGGCCAGGAGCCGGTGATCGACAAGCCCGAGCAGTCGCAGCCGGACCTGTCCTACGGCGCCCGGCCGCTGCGTCGCCTCGTCCAGACCGCCATCGGCGACCAGCTCGCCCGGGCGATCCTGGCGGGCGACATCCGCGACGGCGACACCGTACGGGTGGACGTGGACGGCGACCACCTGTCGGTGACGGCGGAGCGGGAGCCGGCCGCGGTCTGACCCCGTCCTTCGCTGTACGCGCAGCTGCTGACCCGCCCCGTCCGCTTGCCAGGACGGGGCGGGTGTGGGGGAGGATGGCGGGGACCATACGAAGGGACTTCCACGGTGACTATCGACCCGTCCTCGATTCCGAATTTCGGGGGCCAGCCCGAACAGCAGCCGACCGGGCCTGAGGGGCCGATCGTGCCCGATCAGGACCTGGTCAAGCAGCTCCTTGACCAGATGGAGCTGAAGTACGTCGTCGACGACGAGGGCGACCTCGCCGCCCCGTGGGAGCAGTTCCGCACGTACTTCATGTTCCGCGGCGAGGAGGAGCAGCAGATCTTCTCCGTCCGGACGTTCTACGACCGCCCGCACGGCATCGAGCTCAAGTCGAAGCTGCTGGAGGCGATCGACGACTGGAACCGCCGCACCCTGTGGCCCAAGGCCTACACCCACACCCACGACGACGGCACGGTCCGTCTGATCGGTGAGGCATCGATGCTGGTCGGCACCGGCGTCTCGCTGGAGCACTTCGTCTCCAGCACGGTCAGCTGGATCCGCGCGTCCATCGAGTTCGACAAGTGGCTCGTCGAGCAGCTCGGCCTGGAGGCCGACATCGACGGTGACACGAAGAAGCCCGACGACGAGGCGTGAGCCCGTTACGACGGTTCTGCGGAAGGGCCCCGGAGCACAGCGCTCCGGGGCCCTTCCGTATGCGGGCGCGGCGTCCCGGCGGGGAACCGGGGACGCGGGGGCGCGGGACGTGGCGGGGCGACGCATCACGATTCGTGATCGGTGCCGGATCGGATTGCGTCTTGGACGGCCCCTGGGGCGGTGCTGGACTTGAGCCATCGAGGCCCCGCCCCTGAGACCCCGCCCTTGAGAACCTGCCCTTGAGAACCTGCCCTTGAGACAAGGAAGTTGTCCGTTGTCATGAAGACCGCAGTGGCGGGCAACCTCACCTCCCGCACCCTGCTCCGCAAGCGGCCCGTCAACCGGCTGCTGTGGACGGGGCACGGCTTCTTCTTCGCCGGCGCGCTGATGATGCTGGCCCTGGGGCTGAGCGGGGCAGGCAGGCCCTGGGGGCTGCTGGTGCTGGTCTTCATGCCGGTGATGACCTTCGGCAACGGCTTCCTGCTGCCGCTGTCGATGAGCGCGGGCGTGACGAGTTTCCGCTCGACCGCCGGCTCGGCCTCCGGGCTGATGGGCGCGCTCCAGTTGCTGGGCGCCTCGCTGGGAATCCTCCTTTCCAGCCGGCTGCCGGCCGGTGACCTCTTCGCGCTGGGATGGTTCGTCATCGGCGCCTCGGCGGTGGGCATCGCGGCCTTCGCGTTCTTCTTGTCTATGGCGGCGCGGCAGGCGGCGGCGACGGAATCCGCTGTCGTACCGGAGCCCGTTATGGAGCCCGTTACGGATGGCCGGGACGCCGATTTGCAGAAAGCTGCCGTCGGATAAATGAACGCGGCGGGGATCGCCCGCAGGAAAAGGGGGATCCTGTGGAACTGCGTCAGATTCAATACTTTTGCGGTGGCCGAGGAGCTGCATTTCGGCAGAGCGGCCGAACGACTGCACATAGGCCAGCCGGCGGTGAGCCAGTGCAGGTGCGCCAGCTGGAGCGCGAACTGCGCCCCCAGCTCTTCGACCGCTCCGGCCGCACCGTCTCCTCCCGCCGGATCGCGCTGCTGCCGCTCGACGGCGCGCCCGTCACCATCCGGATGTCCCTGGCACTGCGCGAGAACGCGGATCCGGAGCGTCGGGAATTGCTGGCGGTGGCCAGCGCGGAGCTCCGCAGGAGGATTGCGGGTGAAGAATCGGTGGTTGCTGGAGGATGAAAAGGTAAGCCCGGAGAGGGGGGTCCCGCTGAACGAAAAATGTGAATTCTCTTTTCGGTCCGCCGCATCGTCGCGGCCGGACCCGGCTCACAGCCGCTGGAGGCGTGACACCGCGTCCCGCAGGACCTCGTCCTTCTTGCAGAAAGCGAAGCGGACGAGGCTGCGGCCCGCCTCCTTGTCGTCGTAGAAGACGGAGTTCGGCACGGCGACCACGCCGCAGCGCTCGGGCAGCCCGAGGCAGAAGGCCAGGCCGTCCTTCTCGCCCAGGGCCGTGATGTCGGTGGTGACGAAGTACGTACCGCTCGGCCGGAAGACCTGGAAGCCGGCCTGCGCCAGCCCGTCGGACAGGATGTCCCGCTTGCGGCGCAGGCCCTCCCGCAGCCCGTGGAAGTAGCCGTCCGGCAGCGCGAGCGCCTCGGCGACCGCGTACTGGAAGGGGCCCGCCGAGACGTAGGTGAGGAACTGCTTGGCGGAGCGGACCGCGCCGACCAGCTCGGGCGTGCCGGTGATCCAGCCGACCTTCCACCCGGTGAAGGAGAACGTCTTGCCCGCGCTGCCGATGGTCACCGTGCGCTCGCGCATCCCGGGGAAGGACGCCATCGGCACGTGCTCACCCTCGAACACCAGGTGCTCGTAGACCTCGTCCGTGACGACGAGGAGGTCGCGCTCGCAGGCCAGTTCGGCGATGGCGGCCAGCTCGTCGCGGCTGAGCACCGTGCCGGTGGGGTTGTGCGGGGTGTTGAGGAGGATGAGGCGGGTGCGGTCGGTGACGGCGTCCCGCAGCTCGTCCAGGTCGAGGCGATAGCGTCCATATGCGGCTCCGCCGCGTGGAGCCTCCCCGGGAGAGGGGCGCAGAGTGACCGGCACGCGCTTGGCGCCGGCCAGCGCGATGCACGCGGCGTAGGAGTCGTAGTACGGCTCCAGCGCGATCACCTCGTCACCGGGCTCCAGCAGCGCCAGCAGCGACGCCGCGATGGCCTCGGTGGCGCCCGCGGTGACCAGTACTTCGGTGTCGGGGTCGTACGGCAGGCCGTACCAGTGCTGCTGGTGCGCGGCGACGGCGGTGCGCAGCTCGGGAATGCCGGGGCCGGGCGGGTACTGGTTGCCGTGGCCGTCGCGCAGGGCGCGCACCGCCGCCTCACGGACCTCTTCGGGGCCGTCGGTGTCGGGAAATCCCTGGCCGAGGTTGATGGCGCCGGTCCGTACGGCGAGCGCGGACATCTCCGCGAAGATCGTCGTACCGAATTCGGCCAGGCGGCGGTTGAGCAGCGGTCGTCCCATGGCCGCCATCCTGCGCCGAACCTCTGGAGTTCCTCAACTCCGCTTTGAGATCAACGAGGCCGGGCATCTGACCCGCACGCAAGAAAGCTTGCTCTGAAAAGCGGGCTCTGACGTAAGGAGTGCCTCGCTTCGGGGGAACGGAAGGAGCGTGAGGCAGTGAGTGGTTTTGTGATCTTCCTGGTGATATGCGGCGCGGTGGCGGCCGTGGTGTGGCTGGTGTCGCGCGCGGCGGCTAACGAGTCGCCCAGCGGCCGGATGCGGAAGGCGGCGCGCGGCGGCACGGTGTCCGGGGGCAGCTGGTGGGCCGGCGACGGGGGTTCGCCCAGCGGTCACCACCACGGCGGGCACCACGGGGGCGGACATCACGGGGGCTGCGGTGGCGGCTCGTCGTGCGGCGGTGGCTCGTCGTGTGGTGGCGGCGGCGGTGGCGGCTGCGGTGGCGGCGGGGGCTCCTGAGCGGAATTCCCGCGCGTCCCGCGCCCTCTGCGCGGCGGCACGGCGGTGAACATGCATACGGCCCATGCCTCTTCGCATATGCGCCCGGCGGTTCTCAACAACCGTCGGGCGCAAGCCTGTTGAACAACTGAACTGGGAGGCCCTCTGAGGGATGGAAACCCCACGAAGATGGGTAAAAAGGCTGTGGGCCCCGCGAGTTTCATGATTCCCTCTCTTGTGAGAATCCACCAGTTCTCGGACCCCACGTGGTCACGAGCCGGCAGCCGGTAAGTCGTATCCCTGGTCCTCCTCCGGGGCGGGCCGGCCCACCATCCACTGCGTGCTTGCGGAGCCGACCCATGCTCACCACCATCAAGACCGCCTACACCGACACCCGCGCGGCCGACCTGGCCTGGGCACTCGGCCGCGAGCCGCTGCCCGCCCTCGCCGTCCTCGACCTGCAACTGGAAGACGTCAAGGTCCAGTTGCGGCTGCTCGGCGCCTCGCATCAAGTGCTCCTGGAGGAGGAGCACGGGAGCTGCTCGGAGACCGTGGCGTGCATGCCCGGCAGCAGCACCCCGCTCCCCCTCGGCGTGGCGAAACGCATCGGCGACTGGGAGTACGAATTCGCCGCCCATGTGGAGACGCTCTCCCGCGGCTCGTTCGCGGGCCGGGCGCAGGAGTTGCTCGCACTGGTGGCCGAGCATCCGTACGGACTCGCCGGCACGTTCCCCGGCGCGCCGCACGCGTTCACCGCGATGCTTGCGCAACGGGAGAGCGGCCAGGTGCGCTGGCGCACCTGGCACGCCTACCCCCAGGAGGGCCGGCTGGTGGCGACCCGTACGCGCGTGGGAGTGCGGGCGGTGGCGGCGCTGTGAGCGGGCGCGCGGAAGCGGCCCGGCGTCGTCCCCGCGCGAAGCCAATGCGCTCTTGTGGGTGACGAGGCGCGACCGGGCCGTCACGTAGCGTTCGCAACATGATCGATCCGCCAGCGGCCCTCACCTCCGGCCCCCGCAAGCCGCCGGAGATCGTCAGGCCACCACGGCTGCCGGTGCCCGCCGGGCTCGGCCGGCTGCTCGTCCTCACGGTTGTCTTCCTCTGCGCCGCCTGCGGACTGGTGTACGAGCTGGAGCTGGTCGCCCTCTCCTCCTACCTGGTGGGCGACTCCGTGACGCAGGCGTCCGTCGTGCTCTCCGTCATGGTCTTCGCGATGGGCGTCGGCTCGCTGCTGGCCAAGCGGCTGCGCTGCCGGGCCGCGGTCGGCTTCGGCGCGGTCGAGGCGGCGCTGGCTCTGGTCGGCGGGGTCTCGGCGATGGCGCTGTACGCGTGCTTCGCGTGGCTCGGCCAGTCCCGGCCCGCGCTCGTCGGCTTCTCGCTGGTGATCGGCGTGCTCATCGGCGCCGAGGTCCCGCTGCTGATGACGCTCATCCAGCGCGTCCGCAACCAGGACGCGGGCGGCGCGGTCGCCGACCTCTTCGCGGCGGACTACGTGGGCGCCCTGGTCGGCGGCCTCGCCTTCCCCTTCCTGCTGCTGCCGCTGCTCGGACAGCTGACGGGCGCGCTGGTCACGGGCGGGGTGAACGCGGTGGCGGGCGGCGCCCTCGTCCTCGGCCTGTTCCGCCGCGACCTCTCCATACGGGCACGCCGGTCACTGCTGGCGGCCAACGCGCTCGTCCTCGTGGTCCTCGTGGCGTGCACGGTGCTGGCAGGGCCCTTCGAGGCGGCCGCGCGCAAGGCGGTGTACGGCACGGAACCACGGGTCGCCGTGCAGACGGACGTACAGGAAGTCGTGCTGACCGGTGGCACGGGCGGCACGGGCGGTGCCGGGCGCGCGGGCCGGGGCGCCGGGCGTACGGGGGCGCCGCTCGCGCTGTATCTGGACGGCCGGCTGCGGGTCAGCGCGCGGGACGAGTTCCGCTACCACGAAGCGCTGGTCCACCCGGCGATGGCGGGCGGGCCGCACGGCCGGGTGCTGGTGCTCGGCGGCGGCGACGGGCTCGCCGTACGCGAGCTGCTGCGCTACCCCGACGTCGACTCCGTCACCGTCGTCGAGCGCGACAGCGGCCTGGTCCGGCTGGCCCGCACCGACCCCGGCCTCGCCCGGCTCAACCGCCGCTCGCTCGACGATCCGCGGGTCCGCGTGGTGACCGCCGACGCCTTCGACTGGCTGCGCCGGGACGCCCGGCGCGAGGTGCGCAGGGACGGCCCGTACGACGTGGTCCTCTCCGACCTGCCCGACCCCAACATCACCGCCGGCACCAAGTTCTACTCCCAGGAGTTCTACGGCCTCGCGGCCCGGGTGCTGGCCCGGGACGGGCGGCTCGCGGTGCACGCCGGGCCGCCGCGCGTCCGGCCGCGCAGCTTCTGGACGGTCGAGGCGACGCTGCGCGCCGCGGGCCTGCGCACCGTCCCGTACCGGATGCCGGGCCGCCCGCACGCCTTCTCGGGCGGGCCCGACCGGGGCGCGTCCGGCACCGGCCGCGCCGACCCGCGGACCGTCCGGTACTGGGGCTTCCTCCTGGCGGGCCGCAGCACGCCGCAGCTGGGGCTCCCGTCCGCCGCGCCGCCGCTGCGCTCCCTGACCCCCGCCCTGCTCCGTTCCGGCCACCGCGCGCTGGCCCGTACGCGCCTTCCCGGCCTCCCGCCGTCGACGCTCGTGCGGCCGCGGTACGGCGGGTGAGGCGGCGGGGCCGCGGCGGCCGGCGGGCATGGCCCGGACGGTGACGGTATGTGGAGAAAGTTGTGCGGGAGCGGGCACGGGGCGGGGCCCGCTGGGTAGGCTCCGATTCATGGAGCACGAGGTGTACGTTCCGTTTCCCGTCGGCACGGTGCGGCAGGCGCTCGCCGAGCCGGAGCGGCTGGCCCGTTGCGTCCCGGGCGCCCAGCTCGACGCGGACGCCGCTCCCGGAGTTCCGGAGGGCCGGCTGCGGCTGCGGATCGGCGGCTCCACCATCACTTACCGCGGGTCACTGCGGGTGACCCCGCGCGAGGGCGAGCCCGACGCCTTCGACGCCGCGGCGCACGGCACGGAGGTGCGCGGCGACGGCCTCGCCGAGCTGGACCTGACCGTCCGGGTGGCGCCCGACGCGGGCGGCAAGGGCACGACGCTGTCCTGTACCGCCGTCGTCCGTGCCGAGGGCCGGCTCGCGGACGCCTCGGACGAGGCGGCCCGCACGGCCGGCCGCCGCCTCCTGGAGCGCTTCGCCACGACCCTCACCGACGACCTGACGACGGCCCCGGTCGCGGGGCAGCAGGACGGGCCGGACGCGGCGGTGGGGGCGACCGCGGCGGTGGACGGCCTGTCGGTACTCACCGGGGGCGTGGCCGACGAGGACGGGGCGGACCTCGAAGAGGCGGGCCTGGAGGACGAGGCGCTGGACGAGGCGGGCCTGAAAGAGGCGGGCGCCGAGGACGACCCGGCCGATGTCATCGGCACGGACGACGACGAGGACGACACCGACGAGGTGGACGGCGCCGAGGACCTCGCGGAGATCTCGCCGCGGGCCGGGGTCTTCGAGACCGAGATCCCGCCGTCCTCGCTGGACCCGCTCGGCGAGGACGACCTCGGCATCCCGGCCGAGCCGCCCGCCGAGGCCGCGCACGCGCGCCGCACGATGATCGGCCGCAGCGCGGAGGAGGTGGACCACGCCCCGCCGCGCGGCCGCTACGCCCCCGTGCCCGCTCCCGAGACGTCCGCCGCCTCGGCCTCCCTCCGCTG